>QHVR01000218.1 GCA_003223595.1 Acidobacteriota bacterium | reverse complement strand
ATATGAGCGAGTGTTATGCAATAAGAGGCTGGGCGGAAGGGCGTGTCCGGCTGGCGGTGGTTTGCCTCATAGCGGCAGTTTGCGCGTTGTTCATCAGCTGCAGCGGCGGCGATTCCAAACCTCAGAAGGCGCAGGCAGCTGCGGGGCCGCGTTCGGTCTCGGTAGCGGTCGCTCCGGTGCTTAGGCAGGACGTTCCCGTGTATCTGAGCGGGCTGGGATCGGTCACCGCATTCAATACAGCAAACATCAAGGGCCGCGTGGATGGACAGATCATGAAGGTCAACGTCCGCGAAGGCCAGCAAGTGCATGAGGGCGAACTGCTGATTGAAATTGACTCACGGCCCTATCAAGTGCAACTGGAGCAGATGCAGGCACAGTTATTCAAAGACCAGGCGACACTGCGGGATGCCAAGCTGAATCTGGAACGGTACGTTTCGCTAATTCCTTCCGGCAGCATTGCGCAGCAGCAGGTGGATACGCAGAAGTCGCTGGTGGACCAGCTCGAGGGGACGGTTCGAAACGACCAGGCGCAGATCAATAGCGCGAAACTGAACATTACGTACTGCCATATCACGGCGCCATTCAACGGACGGGTGGGACTGCGGCAAGTCGATGCGGGGAACATCGTGCACGCCTCAGATGCGAACCCCATGCTGATTCTGACGCAACTGCAGCCGATCGCGGTGATCTTCACACTTCCGGAAGATGTGCTGCCCAGAGTTGCGGGCCAGATGAGACATGGCACTTTGGAAGTGGATGCCTTTAGCCGGGATGATCAGACGAAGCTGGCAACTGGCAAACTGCTGACCATCGACAACCAAATCGATCCCACAACCGGCACCGCGAAGCTCAAGGCGGTTTTCAGCAATCAAGACAACAAGCTGTGGCCGAACCAGTTTGTGAATACCGATCTTCTGGTGGAAACACGCAAGAACAGTACCGTGGTCCCGACTGCGGCCATTCTGCGCGGCCCGCAGGGGACCTACGTGTACTCGGTGAATCCGGACAAAACCGTCGAGGATAAGCCGGTCACCGTGGCGCTCACCCAGGGCGATGCGACCGTCGTGTCAAGCGGCGTGAATCCCGGAGACACGGTCGTTACCGATGGACAGGACAAGCTGCAGCGGGGCAGCCGGATTGAGCCGCGCGCTGGCGCTCCAAGCCATGGCACGAACACTGGCCCGGTGACAGGGGCGGTCAGCCGTCCGGCGCAAGAAATGCATTCGCGCGGCGCTTCCTCAGGTGAGCGAGCGATGACAGGAAATCCGGGGTCATGAGTCCTTCACGATTATTCATTCTACGGCCGGTAGCGACGTTTCTATTAATGCTCGGAGTGTTGCTGGTGGGCTGGGTTGCGTTTATGCAACTACCGGTTTCAGCCCTGCCGGAAGTCGATTACCCCACCATCCAGGTGGTGACGTTTTATCCGGGAGCCGATCCGGAGGTGATGGCGTCATCGGTTACTTCGCCGTTGGAGCGGCAGTTCGGGCAGGTGCCCGGATTGAGCCAGATGACTTCCACCAGTTCGTATGGAAGCTCGATCATCACGTTGCAGTTCGGACTCGATGAGAACATCGATGTGGAAGAGCAACAGGTACAGGCGTCCATCAATTCCGCGTCGACTTACCTGCCACAGGATCTACCCAATCCTCCGATTTACAACAAGGTGAACCCGGCGGACGCGCCGATTCTGACGCTGGCGCTCAGTTCCGACTCGCTGCCGCTGTCCAAAGTCGAGGACATTGCGGACACCACGCTGGCGCAGAAGATCGCCCAGTTGCCGGGAGTGGGATTGGTTTCCATTAGCGGCGGGCAGAAGCCGGCAGTGCGCATCCAGGCGAATCCGACGGCGTTGGCGTCGTATGGGCTGAGTCTCGAGGACCTGCGGGCGGCGCTGGTGCAGGCCAACGTCGATCAGGCCAAGGGCGTGATTGATGGGCAACGGCAGTCATACACGATTGGAGCCAACGACCAGCTGTTCTCGAGCGAGCAGTACAAACCCGTTGTGATCGCGTATCGCAATGGCGCCCCGGTGCGCTTGAGCGATGTGGCCAATGTCATCGACGGGACAGAGAACGATCAACTGGCGGCGTGGATGAATCTGACTCCCGCCGTGATCATGAACGTCCAGCGACAACCTGGAGCCAACATTATCGAGGTGGTGGACCGGATCAAGAAGCTGCTGCCGCAACTGCAGGCTTCCTTGCCGAGTGCGGTCAAAGTGCAAATCCTGACCGACCGCACTACCACGATCCGAGCCTCGGTGAAAGATGTGGAGTTCGAGTTGATGCTGGCCATCGGGCTGGTGGTGATGGTCGTGTTTTTGTTCCTGAGGAACTTCTCGGCCACGACCATTCCCAGTGTTGCCGTACCGCTCTCGCTGATTGGAACTTTCGGTGTGATGTACCTGTTGGGGTACAGCTTGAACAATCTCACGCTGATGGCGTTGACGATTTCCACCGGCTTCGTGGTGGACGACGCCATTGTGATGATCGAGAACATCGACCGATTCCTGGAAGCCGGAGATTCACCGCTGGATGCGGCGTTGAAAGGATCGGCGCAGATCGGATTCACCATCATTTCGTTGACGGTGTCGCTGATTGCGGTGCTGATCCCGCTGCTGTTCATGGGAGATATCGTTGGGCGGCTGTTCCGTGAATTTGCGATTACGCTGGCAGTGACCATCCTGGTTTCGGCGGCGGTGTCGCTAACCCTGACGCCGATGATGTCAGCCAAGCTGCTGAAGCATCGCAAGCCGGGCGAGCAGGGACGCTTCTACGAGGTTACCGAGGATTATTACAACCGGGTCATCGCGTTCTACGGCCGGACGGTGAAGTGGGTGCTGAAGCATCAGACAGCGACGCTGCTGGTAACCGCAGGCACGCTGGTCCTGACCCTGTTTCTGTACGTGATCGTGCCCAAGGGTTTCTTCCCGGTGCAAGATACGGGCGTGATCCTGGGCATCTCGGAAGCTCCCGACTCTGTTTCGTTCGAGTCGATGGCACAGCGGCAGCAGGAACTCGCGAAAGTCATTCTGCAAGATCCGGCGGTGGATAGCCTCTCGTCATTCATCGGAGTGGATGGGACGAATACCACGCCCAATGAAGGACGCATCCAGATCAACTTGAAGCCACGCGATCAGCGGAAAGACGATGCCTCGGCGATTATCCGGCGATTGCAGCCGCAAATCGCGAAGGTGGAAGGCATTCTGTTGTACATGCAGCCGGTGCAGGACTTGACGGTGGAAGATCGCGTGAGCCGCACCCAGTTTCAATATTCGATTGAGGACGCGGACGCCAATGAACTGGCGCAATGGACTCCGAAGCTGGTGGCGAAGCTGCAAACCCTGCCGGAATTGCGCGACGTAGCCAGCGACCAACTCACGGGAGGACTCAAGACCAACATCACGATCGACCGGGATACGGCTTCGCGGCTGGGAATCTTTCCCCAGGCGATCGACAACACTCTGTATGACGCTTTTGGGCAACGCCAGGTTTCGACTATCTTCACGCAGTTGAACCAGTATCACGTGGTGCTGGAAGTGCTGCCGAGTTTTGCGGTGTCGCCGGAGAACCTGAGAGACATCTACATTCGGCCGAGCACGGTCACGCAAAACACCGGGGCTCCCAGCGCGAATGGCGCGTCGGTCAGCACCAGTGGAGCACCGGTTCCGATCAGCGCGTTCACGCGCATGCACAACACGAATGCGTCATTATCAGTGAATCACCAGGGACAATTTCCGGTGGTGACGCTCTCGTTCAACCTGGCGCCAGGCGCGTCGCTGGGACAGGCGACCAAGGCGATCCAGCAAGCGGAAAAAGAGATTCAGCTGCCGGCCAGCATGAACGCGTCATTTCAAGGGACGGCGGCAGCCTTTCAGAACTCGCTGGCCTCGGAGCCGTATCTGATCCTGGCGGCGGTCATTACGGTGTATATCGTGCTGGGCGTGTTGTACGAGAGCTACATCCATCCCATCACGATCCTTTCGACGCTGCCGTCCGCGGGCGTGGGAGCGATTCTCGCGCTCATGATCACGGGGAATGACCTGACGGTGGTGGCCCTGATAGGGATCATTCTTTTGATCGGGATTGTGAAGAAGAACGCCATCATGATGATCGATTTTGCGCTCGAGGCTGAGCGCGAAGAGCACAAGCCGCCGGAGGAAGCGATTTACCAGGCGTGCCTGTTGCGCTTCCGGCCGATCATGATGACTACGATGGCGGCATTGCTGGGCGGACTACCCCTTGCTCTGGGCAGCGGCACGGGTGCGGAGCTGCGGCGGCCTCTGGGCATCACGATTGTAGGTGGACTGCTGCTGAGTCAACTGCTCACGTTGTACACGACACCTGTGGTTTACCTGTGGTTCGATCGGCTGGCGCAAAGATTCGCGCGTTACAGGATCGGCAATCCCATTCCACATGAGGGCATGGCGGATTAGGCGATGAGTATTTCGGCTCCATTCATACGCCGCCCGATCGGCACGTCGCTGTTGGCGGCGGCGCTGTTGCTCTCGGGAATCCTGGCATTCTTTTTCCTGCCGGTGGCATCACTGCCGCGGGTGGACTTCCCTGTGATTGGAGTTGGAGCCAGCTTGCCGGGGGCCGATCCGCAGACCATGGCATCGGCAGTGGCGACTCCACTTGAGCGGCAGTTCGGACGCATTTCCGGCGTGAACCAGATGACGTCGTCGAGCCAATTAGGGTCGACGGGCATTACGTTGCAGTTCGATCTGAATCGCAACATCGATGCAGCGGCGCGCGATGTGCAGGCTTCGATCAACGCAGCTCGCAGCCAGCTTCCCGCAAACCTGCCCGGTAATCCGAGCTATCGTAAGGCGAATCCTGCGGACGCTCCCATTTTCCTGATCGCGTTAACCTCGGACACGATGACCGTGCCGCAGATGTACGACGCAGCGGACTCGGTTCTGGCCCAGAAGGTGTCGCAAGTCAAGGGAGTCGGACAAGTTTTTGTGTGGGGATCCTCGCAACCGGCGGTGCGGGTGGAAGTGAATCCCACCCTGCTGAATAAGCTGGGAATCGGGCTCGACACGGTGCGCACGGCTTTGAACGCGGCGAATGCGAATCGCGCGAAGGGTGAAATCTCCGGTCCGGAGAGAGACTACAGCATCGACACGACCGACCAACTGTTCACTGCGGATGAGTACCGTCCGCTGATCGTCGCGTATCACGATGGGGCGGCCGTTCGGCTGGGAGATGTGGGTGAGGTTACGGATGCCGTTGCAGACCGGCGTCAAATAGGACTGGCCGATGGCAAGCCCGCCGTTCTGGTCGTCGTCTTCCGGCAGCCCGGGGCAAACATCATCGATACCGTGGATCGAATCCGGGAGCTGATGCCGTATCTGCAGTCGTCGGTCTCTCCCGCAATCAAGTTTACGGTGGCCATGGATCGCACGGTCACGGTGCGAGCGTCGGTGAAAGACATCGAGACCACGCTGATCATATCGGTCATCCTGGTCATCCTGGTGGTATTCGCGTTCCTGCGCACGGTGCGAGCGACGATCATTCCCAGCATTGCGGTGCCGCTGTCGCTGGTGGGAACCTGCGGCGGGATGTACCTGCTGGGGTACAGCCTGGACAACTTGTCGCTGATGGCACTGGCCATCTCTACCGGATTTGTGGTGGACGATGCCATCGTGGTGCTGGAAAACATCATGCGCCACGTGGAGCACGGGGTATCAGTGGTGAAGGCGGCTTTCCAGGGCGCGGCCGAGATCGGCTTCACGGTCTTGTCGATGAGCGTATCGCTGGTGGCCGTGTTCATCCCGTTGCTGATGATGGGTGGAATCGTGGGCCGGTTGTTCCGTGAATTTGCGGTCACACTCAGCATGGCAATCGGGATTTCGCTGGTCATCTCACTCACGACGACGCCGACCATGTGCGCGAAGTTCTTGCGACCGGCGAAGAGCGAGAAGCACAATCGCTTCTACCGCGCGAGCGAATGGATTTTCGAACGCCTGCTGGGCACATATACCCGCGCCCTGAAATGGGTGCTGGCGTATCAGCCGGTGACGCTGACGGTGACCATCCTGGTGGCGTGTCTCAGCGTGTATCTCTACATCATCGTTCCCAAGGGGTTCTTTCCGCAGCAGGACACGGGACGCATCATGGGCGGAGTGATGGCTTCGCAGGACACTTCCTTCCAATCGATGAGCAGCAAGATGCGGCAATATCTCGCCATCGTGATGAAGGATCCGGCCGTGGAATCGGTGGTGGGCTTCGCAGGCGGCAACACGGCGCAGAACCAGGGACGGTTCTTCATGATGCTGAAGCCGCTGGAGCAGCGCGGAACCTGCCAAAAACAACATTTCTGGCAAAGCTGCCACTACGTTACCGCGGACGACGTCATTGACCGCTTGCGCGGGAAACTGGCGGTTGTGCCGGGAGCGACGCTGATTCTGCAGTCCGCACAAGACTTGACGATTGGCGGACGCCACGGCAACGCCCAATATCAATACACTTTGCAGAGTGCGAATTTAGATGATTTGAACAACTGGGCGCCGCGGCTGCTCTCGAAATTGCGGACCATGCCCGAACTACGCGATCAGAATTCCGAT
>QHVR01000217.1 GCA_003223595.1 Acidobacteriota bacterium | reverse complement strand
ACATCTCGAATTACGCTCTCGCTTACCCGAATGCTGAACTGATCCGCAGGGCATTGTTGAAGATTGTGCCCGCAGGCGCCCTGACGCTGGTTGCGCATGATCATTTCGGAATCGATCTCGCCCCCGGCCTCTCGATCAAGCTGAATGCCGCGTTCGTCTCCGACGTCACCGCCATCGACGCACTCGACGGCCAGACATTGAAACTCGTCCGGCAGGAGTTCGGAGGAGTGGTCAGCGCACACGTCAACTGCGACATCTCCTCTGGCGCTGTAATGACGCTTCGTCCCGGCGCGTTCAAAGCTGCCGAGAATCTTTCTGCCCCGGGCACCGTCCTCGACAAATCTGCGGAAGTGGGCGCGCTCAGCTCGGGACGCCGCTATCTCGAAACCATCGTCGCCGAAACCAGCGACGTGGATATCACCAAGCACGCGGTATTGGTGTCCGTGGGCCGCGGCATTCAGGAGAAAGACAACATCGGAGTCGCCGAGGAACTCGCAGAGGCATTAGGTGCCGCCGTGAGTTGCTCGCGCCCCGTCGTTGATGCGAAATGGCTGCAGAAATCGCGCCAGGTTGGCTCCTCCGGCAAGACCGTGAAGCCCAAGGTTTACCTGGCCTGCGGCATCAGTGGAGCGTTCCAGCATTTGGCGGGGATCAAGGGAAATCCCTTCATCATCGCTATCAACAAGAACTCGAAGGCCCCCATTTTCCAGGTTGCAGACGTCGGCCTTGTGGACGACATCCTGGAGTTCCTGCCCGAACTGACCAACAAAGTCCAAGAGCTGCGCGGCGTCGCGGCCAAGTGAGGATGACGATGATCTCGAAAAAGACCCTGAATCTGAGCCTGAAATCACTCCGCGACTTCGCCAAAAAGCGCCTGCCCGATGAAGTGCTTCGCGAGCTGGACGAAAAAGACGAGTGCCCGCTTGAAGTCGTGCACCACATGTGCAGTCCCGACCAGCTAGGCATTCAGCTTCTGTTTGTTCCGGAAGACTGCGGAGGTTTCGGCGGCGGTGCCTTCGACGTCTACCTCGTCTGCGAAGAGATGGCGCACATCGATCTGGGTGTCGCGACAGCGGTCCTCGCAACGTTCCTCGGCAGCGATCCCATCACCGTTGGCGCAACTCCAGAGCAGAAAAAACACTGGCTCAGCCGCATTGCCGAAGAAGGAATCCTCTTCGCCTATGGCGCAACCGAGCCCGAAGCCGGCAGCGACCTCGGCTCGCTCAAGACAACAGCAGATCCCGTTCTCAAAGAGGGCAAGGTCGTCGGCTACAAGATCAACGGCAACAAGCAATGGATCAGCAATGGCGGAATCGCCGATGCCTACACGGTTCTCGCCAACACCCCGGGAGGCCCGAGCTGGTTCATCGTAGAGAAAGACACAAAGGGATTCACGCACGATGAACCGGAAAATAAGCACGGCATTCGTTTGAGCAACACCGCCGCGCTCGCCTTCAGCGATGTCTACGTCGATGCCGATCGCCTTGTCGGTGGAGTCGAAGGCCAGGGACTGCTACAGGCGCAAGCGGTGTTCGGCTACACGCGCTTGATGGTCGCTGCCTTCGGCCTGGGTGCCGGATGGTCCGCGTTGGATCGCGCCATCCCCTATTCGTTGAAGCGCATTCAAGCAGGAGCCCCGCTCTCAGAAAAGCAGGGCTATACCCACAAGCTGATTGTTCCTCACGTGGCTCGCCTCGAGGCCGCTCGCGCTGTGATCGAAGAGACAGCCGAACGAATCGACGGTGGCAAGGAAGGCAGCCTCAACACGGAAGGTGCCATTGCGAAGTACATGGCCACCGAAGCGGGTAATGGCGCGGCGGACGCCAGCATTCAGGCGCTCGGCGGCTACGGCTACACGCACGAATACATGGTGGAGAAGATCAAACGCGACGTGCGCATCACCACGATTTACGAAGGCACTTCCGAGATCATGGAAATGACCATCGCGCGCGACCGCTGGCAGCTTCACCTCAAAACCCGCGGCCAGCACTATCACGATCAGGCGAAAGTCTTTGAGGAACTGCACGCGCGTCACGCCAACATCGGCGCCGACACCGCAGCCCTCGCGTTCCACGCTCTTGCAGAGGTGATGGAGAAGGCCCGCATCGCCCGCCTGACCCGTTTCCAGCATGTTCTCTTACGTCTCGGAGAACTGATCGCCTTTGCCGAAAGTGCGGGAAGCTTGGCTCGCCGTGCCGCATTGATGGCAGAAAACAAGATCAACGAAAAAACCAACCGGCGCTTCGATGCGACAGGCATGGCTGCGATCAGCCGAATCTTCGCCCGCGAAGCCGCCCTCAAAGTCGCCCAGGACGGATTGCGCTGGGTAGTCGGAGGCGCAGGCGTTAGCAGCGCCGAGCTCCCCGCATTCGAAAGCGCGATCGGCTTGCCCGCAATTCATCGCGCCCAAGCCGGATTGATTTCTGATCTGGATTTTGTAGCTGATGTAATTTATGGCCGCGCCGCAAAACACCAGGTAGCGGCCTAAGACACGTAGTGGCAGCCCCAGGCTGCCAGTTCGGAAAAAGTATTTTCCTCTGTGCCCGACGACGCTCGCCAGGTGCGCTTGATGATCAGCCCGCCGGGCCCAGAGCTACTTCTCCCAGGAGTCGCCAGTCATGGAAAGCACCGCGCATCGCGCTATCGCGATTGTCGGGGTGGGCGCCATTCTCCCCGACGCCCCCAATGCCCCCACGTTTTGGGACAACGTTAAAAAAGGCCGCTACAGCGTCACCGAAGTCGATCCGCAGCGCTGGGATCCCAACCTCTACTACGATCCGGATCCGAAAGCGCCCGATAAAACTTACTCCAAGATCGGCGGATGGGTTCGCGATTACCCCTGGGAACCCATGAAGTGGCGCATAGCCATTCCTCCCCGCGTCGTCGATGGAATGGACGGCGGCCAAAAGTGGGCGGTAGCCTGCACTCGCGAGGCCCTCGAAGACTACGGCTACCCCAATCGCGCTCTCGATGCGGATCGCACCGCGGTGATCCTCGGCAATGCGATGGCGGGCGAGAAGCACTACCTGACTTCGCTGCGGATCCTCTTCCCGGAATGCGCGCGAGAGCTGGAAAGTGCCGAGCATTTTGCCGCTCTGCCCGAACAGGTGCGGGGCGACATACTTCGCGAACTCCACGACCGGATAGGCAAGCACTTTCCCGAAGTGACCGAAGACACCATGCCCGGAGAACTCGCCAACTGCATTGCCGGACGCATCGCCAACATCTTCAACTTCCATGGCCCCAACTACGTTTGTGACGCCGCCTGCGCCTCCGCGATGGCGGCCATCAGTTCCGCTATCGAAGGCTTGATCGATCAGCATTATGACTCCGTGATTACGGGCGGTATCGATCGCAACATGGGTGCCCCGTCGTTCGTGAAGTTCTGCAAGATCGGCGCACTCTCCGCCACGGGTACGCGTCCCTACGCGCAAGGCGCCGACGGCTTCGTAATGGGCGAGGGCGCGGCCCTCTTCCTGATGAAGCGACTTGCCGACGCGGAGAAAAATGAGGACAAAATCTACGCCGTCATTCGGGGCATAGGCGGATCCAGCGACGGCAAAGGGAAGGGAATCACTGCGCCGAATCCGGTCGGCCAACACTTCGCGATCGAGCGTGCCTGGCAGATTGCCGGACTCTCTCCCGGTACGGTCAGCTACATCGAAGGACACGGCACATCGACGAGGGTCGGCGACGTCGTCGAACTTCAGAGCATGGCCGACGTGCTCAAAGAGTCGCAACTTCCCGCGCACTCGGTCGCCATCGGTTCCGTCAAATCGAATTTCGGACACCTGAAGTCCGCCGCAGGCGCGGCCGGTCTGCTGAAAGCCGCCTTCGCGCTGCACGAGAAGGTGCTGCCGCCCAGCGTGCATTGCGAGCACCCCAATCCAGACGTCGATTTTGCCCACTCGCCTCTTTATGTGAATACCGAATTGAAGCCCTGGGATGTACCCGCCGCAGGGGTGCGCCGCGCGGGCTTGAGCGCCTTCGGCTTTGGCGGCACCAACTTCCACGCAGTGTTAGAGGAATACATTCCCCACCGGCTGAACGGAAATGGAAAACGTTCAGTTGCCGTCAGCAATCTTCCCGAGAAATCCCCGGAGATCCCAATGATCAGCCACCAACCCGCCTCCGCTTCTGCATCTTCTTCTGCAACGCCAGTCTGCAAGGCGCCGCTCCGGGGTGCGCTGGTCATCGGCGCTGCTTCAGAAGCGGCATTGGTCGAGCGCCTGCGCGGAGTCGAAACCGAAGCTGCTGCCGGACGTGCACCCGCGCCCTCTGCTCCCGCCGAAGCGGATCTGCGCGCGCAGTACCGTCTCGCCATCGATTACGTTGATGCCGCCGACCTGAAGGAGAAAGCCGGCAACGCCCTCAAGGCTCTCAAACTTAATCAGCCCGCGATGTGGAAAGCTTTGCGCGCCCAGGGCATTTTCCGCGGCCAGGGCCCCGCGCCCAAAGTCGCATTCCTTTACCCCGGCCAGGGATCGCAATACGTCAACATGCTCAGGCCGTTGTGCGCCGTCGAGCCGATCGTGGCGGATACTTTCGCCGAGGCTGATCGCGTGATGAAGCCGCTGCTCGGCAAGCCGCTCACGGAATTTATCTTCGTAGACAAGGCGAACCCCGCCGCCATCGCCCAGGCCGAAGACGATCTTCGTCAGACCGCAATCACGCAGCCGGCCGTTCTGGCCACCGATCTCGCGTTAACGCGCCTCCTCGCTGCTTACGGCATCAGCCCCGATTTCACGATCGGCCACAGCCTGGGCGAATACGGCGCTCTGGTTGCCGCCGGTGGACTGCCATTCGAAGACGCGCTCGAAGCGGTCAGCGCGCGCGGGCGCGAAATGACAAATTTCGCTACCGCTGATAGGGGACGTATGGCCGCCGTTTTCGCGCCTCTGGCAGAGATTGAGCGCATTCTGAAGCAGATCAAAGGCTATGTCGTGATCGCCAACATCAACAGCGAACACCAGGCTGTGATCGGCGGCGCAACCGAGCCAGTCACACAGGCGATGCAGGCCTTCCAGAACGCGGGGTACGAAGTGTCTGCGCTTTCCGTTAGCCATGCCTTCCATACTTCCATTGTCGCCTCCGCCAGTGAACCGCTGCGCCGCGTCTTGCAGCGGCTGCACCTGGCCGCACCGTGCTTGCCCGTCGTCGCCAACACCAACGGAGAGTTCTATCCGACTGCGGCAGACGCGGTGCCAAAGATGCTTGATATCCTGGCCGAGCAAGTTGCCGCGCCCGTGCAGTTCGTAAAAGGCTTGCGTACCCTCTACGAGGCCGGTGCACGAGTCTTCGTAGAAGTCGGACCCAAAAAAGCCCTGCAGGGATTCGCCGAAGACG
>QHVR01000216.1 GCA_003223595.1 Acidobacteriota bacterium | reverse complement strand
GTTCCTGACGGAGTGCGCGAGCACTTCCGCGACACGCTGGGCAAGCGCGGCCGTGAAATGCGAGCGCAGTGGTCCGAGGCCTTCGCGAATTACTCCAAGAAGTTTCCCGAATTATCCGAGCGCCTGAGCCATATGCAGCACCATGAGCTCCCGGCCGGATGGGATAAGAACATCCCCACGTTTCCCGCGGATCCCAAGGGAGTAGCGACCCGCGAGAGTTCAGGCAAAGTGCTGAACGCCTTTGCACAAAACATCCCTTGGCTCATCGGAGGATCGGCCGATCTCGCCACATCGAACAAAACGACCCTGAAATTTAAGGCGCGGGCGACTTCAAGGCCGGCAATTATGCCGGACGCAATCTGCACTTCGGAGTTCGCGAGCATGTCATGGGTGCCAGCGTGAATGGAATGACTCTGTCCAGCATTCGCGCCTACGGAGCGACCTTCTTTAACTTTACTGATTACATGCGCCCCAGCATGCGGCTGGCCGCGCTGATGCAGATTCCCTCCATCTTCGTGTTTACGCACGATTCGATCGGCCTGGGAGAGGATGGCCCCACTCATCAGCCTATCGAGCAACTTGCATCGCTTCGCGCCATGCCGAACATGATTGTCCTGCGTCCGGGCGATGCCAACGAAGTGGTCGAAGCCTGGAGAGTGATCCTGCAGTTGCAGGAGTCGCCCGCCACCCTGGTCTTGTCGCGTCAGGCCATGCCAACTCTTGACCGCTCCAAATACGCGCCCGCCTCAGGAGTCGCCAAAGGCGCTTATATTCTGGCCGACGCGCCAGGTGGGAAACCAGACGCGATCCTGATTGGCACCGGCAGTGAACTGGGGCTGTGCGTGAGCGCGCACGAAAAACTGACCTCCGAAGGAATTCCCGCGCGCGTGGTCAGCATGCCTTCCTGGGAACTCTTCGACAAGCAGGAAGCGACCTACAAAGATTCTGTGCTCCCGCCCAGCGTGACCGCACGAGTTTCAGTCGAAATGGGAGCGACCTTCGGTTGGGAGCGGTACACCGGCAGCAAAGGACGGAATATCGGGATGCACCGCTTTGGAGCTTCAGCACCGATCAAAGATCTTCTGAAGTACTTCGGATTTACCGTGGACCACGTAGTCGCCGAGGCCCACGCGGTACTGGGGAGATAAGTTACTCCCTTTCGTCCACGAGAATCATCCAACAGGCTAGGAGGCCTTATGCAACCCACCGGGGTTCTGGATAAAGCAAAAGCCACGAAAAATCCGCTGCAGCAACTATTGGATTACGGTCAGTCGATGTGGCTCGACTACATCCGTCGCGATCTGTTTACCAGCGGCAAGCTGAAGCAGATGATCGCCGAGGACGGATTGCGGGGAATGACCTCGAATCCCTCGATATTCGAGAAAGCCATTGCGGACAGCTCTTTGTACGATGACATGTTGAAGGCTCTTGCCTCGCGCAAGGATCTCGATGCCACCGGGCGTTTCGAGCAGCTCGCGATTCGCGACATTCAAGATGCTGCCGACGTCCTCCGCCCTGTCTACGAGCAATCTAAGTTTCACGACGGTTATGTCAGCCTCGAAGTTTCCCCTTACCTTGCCCGCAAGACCCAAGACACCATGGATGAAGCGCGACGACTGTGGAAGGCAGCGAATCGCGAGAACGTCATGATTAAGGTGCCCGGCACTGCCGAAGGTCTTCCTGCAATTCGGCAATTGATCGGTGAAGGCATCAATATCAACATAACGCTCCTGTTCGCACAGGAAGTTTACGAGAAGGTTGCGGAAGCCTATATCGCGGGGCTCGAGGATCTCGCTAAGCGTGGCGGGAATCTCAACAAAATGGCGAGCGTCGCCAGCTTCTTTATCAGCCGCATCGATACACTAATCGATTCCATGCTGAACGATCGGCTGAAGAAAACGACGGATCCCACCCAGCAGGCGCTGTTTTCCAGTTTGCTCGGCAAGGTCGCGATTGCGAACGGCAAGCTCACGTACCAGCGTTATCAGCGCATCTTCAGCGGACCTCGTTGGGAAGCTCTCGCCGCAAAAGGAGCGCAGACGCAGCGCGTGCTCTGGGCCAGCACCAGCACCAAAAATCCAAAATACCGCGACGTCATCTACATCGAAGAATTGATCGGACCCGACACCGTGAACACCATGCCCCTCGCGACCATTGATGCCTTCCGTGATCACGGACAGCTGCGCAACAGCCTCACCGAAGACGTTGCTGGCGCACAGAAAGTCATGGACGATCTTGCGCGCGCGGGCATTTCCATCAAGGAAGTGACCGACAAGCTCACCGAGGATGGCGTTAAGCTCTTCGCCGATGCCTTCAACAAATTGCTCGCGGCGGTAGAGAAGAACACGCAGTCCAAAGCCTAAGCGCGAAAAGGAAAGACCTGTGAGCCGACTGAAGACTTCCCTGCCCGAATCGCTCGCCGCAACGGTGAAATCGACCATCGGCGAGTGGCAATCGGCCGGCAAGATGAAGCGCCTGTGGGATCGCGATGCCAGCCTGTGGACAGGCACTGACGAATCCAACTGGCTGGGTTGGCTCGATATCGTAGAGGAACAATCGGCACAGCAGGAGCAACTGCAGAAGTTCGCCAAGGAAGTCCAGACGCGCGGCTTCGAACACATCCTGCTGCTTGGTATGGGTGGCTCCAGTCTCTGCCCCGAAGTTCTGCGGATGACCTTCGGCCACATTCCCCACTTTCCGGTGCTGCATGTGCTCGACTCGACAGATCCGGCGCAGGTCAAAGCCTTCGAACACCAGATCGACATCTCCAAAACGCTGTTCATCGTTTCCAGTAAATCCGGCAGCACACTCGAGCCGAACATCTTCAAACAGTATTTTTTCGAGCGGACAAAGCAAACGCTGGGTGGCCACGAGGCGGGCGGACACTTCATCGCGATCACCGACCCGGGTTCGAAAATGCAGCAGGTCGCTGAGGCAGACAAGTTCCTGCATGTATTCTTCGGCCGCTCTTCCATTGGCGGCCGTTATTCCGCTGTATCGAACTTTGGGATGATTCCTGCTGCTGCGATTGGGCTGGATACCAGGAAATTTCTCTCTCGCGCTGCCGAGATGGTTCGCGCCTGCGGACCAAGCGCGGCCGTGCAGGAGAATCCGGGAGCCGCGCTGGGAATCATCCTGGGAGCAGCGGCCAATGCGGGTCGGGATAAGGTCACGATCATCACGTCACCGGGAATCTCTGATCTAGGTGCGTGGTTGGAACAACTGCTCGCTGAATCCACCGGCAAAATCGGCAAGGGCATAATTCCGGTCGATCGCGAGCGACTCGGCCCTCCTGATGTTTACGGCAATGATCGTGTTTTCGTGTACCTCCGCCTCGAAAATGATGCGCACGGCGATGAAGAGGCCAAGGTAGATGCGTTGGAGAAAACCGGCCAACCTGTAGTGCGCATCACCATGCCGGACATCTACGACTTGGGCGCCGAGTTTTTCCGTTGGGAGATCGCCACTGCGGTGGCGGGGGCCATCATCGGGATCAATGCCTTCAACCAGCCGGATGTGGAAGCCAGCAAGCTCGCGACTCGCTCTCTCACCTCTGAATACGAGAAGACGGGGTCCTTGCCCTCGGAAAAACCGTTCTTCGAAGACTCTGGAATCAAGCTATTTAGCGACGAGAAAAATACAGCGGAATTGGCAAAGCTGGCGACTGACAAGTCTCTCGGCGGCTATCTCAGGGCCCACCTGTCTCGAATCAAAGCCGGAGATTATTTCGCAGTTCTCGCCTACATTCAGATGAATGCTGAGCACGAACAAGCGTTGCAGGAGATGCGTCACGAGGTGCGAGACAGCCAGCGCGTTGCGACCTGCCTCGGCTTTGGGCCGCGCTTCCTGCATTCGACAGGTCAAGCCTACAAAGGCGGACCCAACACTGGAGTTTTCCTGCAGATCACCTGCGACGATTCGGTGCAACTCCCCGTGCCCGGCCAGAAGTACACATTCGGAATCGTGAAGGCAGCGCAGGCGCGCGGCGATTTTCAGGTCCTGGCAGAACGAGGGCGGCGCGCTTTGCGCGTGCATCTGGCGGGCGACCTCAAAGCTGGATTGGCGAGACTGCAGAGCGCCGTGCAGAAAGCTGTCTAGGCCTGCAGGTGGATGCTCGAGCTGACGCGGGGGTTCTGCTTACACGATATTCAATAATCAGTATCAGAAATACAAGCACAGTTCTGGCGTCGCAAGGAGCAAGGCATGCAATTAGGAATGGTGGGTCTGGGCCGCATGGGAGCAAACATGACGCGGCGGCTCATGCGGAACGGGCATTCGCTGGTAGTCTCCGATCTCAGTCCAGACGCCGTAAAAAAGCTTGGTACCGAAGGTGCGACCGGATCATCGTCGCTCGAAGATCTAGTCGCAAAGCTGACGCCTCCTCGCGCGGTATGGATCATGGTTCCAGCCGGCGCGCCTACCGAAGCCACAGTCCAGAAGCTGGCGCAGCATCTGCAAGCCGGGGACGCGATCATCGACGGCGGCAACTCGTATTTCAAAGATGACGTTCGCCGCGCCAACGAACTTAAAGGCAAGGGCATTCACTACATCGATGTTGGAACCAGCGGCGGCGTCTGGGGTTTGGAGCGCGGCTACTGCATGATGATCGGTGGTCCGAGCGAAGCCGTACAACGGCTCGATCCCATCTTCAAAACGTTAGCCCCTGGCAGAGGCGACATCCCACGCACTCCCGGACGCGAAAAGCTCGGCGGAACTTCCGAAGAAGGCTACATGCACTGCGGGCCCTCCGGAGCAGGCCATTTCGTCAAGATGGTGCACAATGGGATCGAGTACGGCATCATGCAGGCCTACGCGGAAGGTTTCGATATTTTCAAGAACGCCACAAGCAAAGAACTGCCCGAAAACATCCGTTACGACTTGAATCTGCCCGACATCGCCGAAGTGTGGCGTCGCGGCAGCGTGATCAGTTCCTGGTTGCTCGACCTGACAGCGATGGCATTGGCGGAGAATCCCACGCTGTCCGAATATGAAGGCTTCGTGCAGGATTCGGGCGAAGGCCGCTGGACGATCCAGGCCGCCCTTGAAGAGGCCGTGCCTGCCGATGTCCTGACCGCTGCTCTGTACGTTCGCTTCCGCTCCCGCCAACAACACACGTTCGCGGAAAAGATGCTCTCGGCGATGCGGCAGAAATTCGGCGGCCACGTCGAGGCCGACCCGGCACAGAAAAAGAAATCGGCCTAACTTTCTCAGGAGTTTGGATGGCTCAAACAACGGAAGAACCCAAAGCGACAGCGCCTCCGCCCCGCATCGGCAAGCAGGGAGATCCCTGCATCATGGTGATTTTCGGTGCGGCCGGCGATCTCACCGGACGCCTGCTCATCCCTGCTCTTTACAACCTCGCTCGCGCCGGACTGCTCTCCAAAGAATTTGCCGTCCTCGGCGTGGCCCGTGCCCAGTTGAGCGATGAGGAATTCCGCAAGCGAGTTTATGAGGACATCAAGACTTACTGCGGAGAGTGCGTCGACAGCGATGTCTGGGACTGGTTCGCCAGCCGCTTTTTTTATTTGCCCGGCGATTTCAACGATAAAGGACTGTACGCCAAACTCAAGGAATCCCTCAGCAAGATCGATCAGGAGCATTCCACACACCAGAATTTTTTCTATTACATGGCGGTCGCGCCCAAATACTTTGGCCCAGTCGTAGAGCAGATAGCCGCGAATGGCCTGATGGACCAGAACGATGGACATTGGCGGCGCGTGGTCATCGAAAAGCCTTTCGGACATGACCTGGAATCGGCCAAGGCCCTGAACCAGCAGTTACTCAAACTCGCTGATGAGAAGCAGATCTACCGCATCGATCACTACCTGGGCAAAGAGACGGTGCAAAACATCATGGCCTTTCGCTTTGCCAACGGCATCTTCGAGCCGGTCTGGAATCGCCGCTACATCGATCACGTGCAGATCTCCGTGGCTGAGACCGTGGGTGTGGAAGGCCGAGGCGGCTACTTTGATCAGGCTGGAACTTTGCGCGACATGGTGCCGAATCACATCATGCAGCTCATCAGCCTGACGGCGATGGAACCGCCGATTTCCTTCGACGCGAATGCCGTTCGCGACGAGCAGGCGAAGATTCTGCACGCGATCCGTGCGCGGCCAATACGGAGATGGAACTGAGGATGGCAAGCGCGTGACCGCATACCGCTCAGAGCCCGATGTTCCCCCGGACTCCCGCACCGAAACCTTCGTCGCCATGAAGCTTTCCATCGACAACTGGCGCTGGGCCGACGTTCCCTTCTTCCTGCGCACGGGCAAGCGCATGCCGGTGCGCAACACTCATATCGTGATACAGTTCCGACGTGCGCCTTTCGTGCTCTTCCGCGATACGCCGGTCGAACACTTGATGCCCAACCAGTTGGTCTTGCACATCCAGCCGGAGGAAGGCATCTCGCTGCAATTCGCGGCCAAGGTTCCCGGTCCGGTGATGCGGCTGGGGACGGTGGACATGAACTTTGAGTATCAGGAATATTTTGGCAAGCATTCCAGCACCGGATACGAACGCCTGCTGCATGATTGCATGATCGGCGACCAGACGCTGTTTCAGCGCGCCGACATGGTCGAGGCCGGATGGTCGGTGGTGAATCCCGTCCTCGATCTGTGGCACGCGCTTCCCCCGCGCAATTTCCCTAACTATGCGTCGGGCACCTGGGGACCGAAGGAAGCCGAGGAACTGCTGGAGCGCGACGGCCGCCGTTGGAGGAATTTCGAAAAATGATTCTGGCTGGCGATATTGGTGGAACCAATGCCAGACTGGCTTACTTTGAACCCCAGAATGGGCACTTCAAATTAGTTTCCGAACGCGTTTTTCCCAGCCGGGAACACAGCGAATTGGGAGAAATCGTCTGTCAATTCCTGGATGATTCCGTCACGCTTCCGCAAGCCGCCTGCTTCGGCATCGCGGGTCCGGTACGCAATGGCCGGGTTGAGACATCGAATCTGCCTTGGGTCATCGAGCAATCACGCCTTGCCCAGCAAATTCATCTTCCTTCCACGCTGCTGATCAATGATCTCGAGGCCAGCGCCTGGGGCATCGGCGCGCTGTCGAAAGGCGATCTGGTCATGCTGAACCAGGGCAGCGGCACCATTGCTGGCAATCAGGCCGTAATCGCCCCCGGTACCGGACTCGGCGAAGCCGGATTGTTTTGGGATGGAAGCCGCCATCTGGTCTTCGCCTGCGAAGGTGGCCACACCGACTTCGCCCCGCAAGGCGACCTCCAGATCGAATTGCTGCGCTTTCTGAGATTGCGCTTTGGCCATGTCAGCTACGAACGCATACTTTCCGGTCCCGGCCTGGTCAGCGTTTACGAGTTCCTTCGCGAAACCGAGGGCGGCAAAGAGTCCGACGACTTGGCTTCGGCCATGCGCACCGGCGATCCTGCGGCCGCAATTTCGCAGGCAGCGCTGGCCGGCACCGATGCCCTCGCCGAGAAGTCACTTGATTTGTGGATTACCGTTTATGGCGCCGAAGCCGCGAACCTCGCTTTAAAGACGATGGCTACAGGAGGAGTTTTCCTGGCTGGCGGCATTTCACCGAAAATCCTTCCGAAACTCCAGGGCCGGCTCTTCCTGCAGGCCTTCCTCGAAAAGGGCCGCATGCGGGGCCTGGTCGAGTCCATGCCGGTGCACGTGGTGACCAACGAAAAGGCGGGCCTCCTGGGAGCCGCTCGCTGCGCCGCTGTCCGCGGGTGCAAGGTTTGATCGCGTGACCCAGTCCGCCGAAATCCGAGTCTCGACTACTCCCCAGGAACTGTTCGCAGCCGCTGCGGAAGAGATTGTCCACCTCACCAATCAAGCCGTAAGCACAAGCGGAAGGTTCACCATTGCGCTGTCCGGCGGATCCACTCCGAAAAGCCTTTTCAATCTGCTGGCCACCAATGCCCGCACCATCCTGCCTTGGGACAAAATGTTTTTTTTCTGGGGAGATGAACGCCACGTCGCGCCCACGGATCCCGACAGCAACTACCGCATGGCCACCGAGGCCATGCTGTCGAAAGTTCCAGTTCCTCCCGCAAACATCTTCCGCTTCGCCGCCGAGAACCCCGATGCCACGGCTGTTGCGGATGCCTACGAAAAGACTCTGCGCAAGTTCTTTCAACTTGGACCGGAGGCCTTCCCTCATTTCGATCTGATTCTTCTGGGCCTGGGCCCCGATGGGCACACTGCCTCACTATTTCCCGGTTCGGCTGCGCTTCAGGAAAAGAAATGTCTTGTAGTCGCCAACTGGGTTGAGAAGATGCAGACGCATCGGCTGACGCTCACACTGCCCGTTCTCAATGCCGCTTATTGTGTCGCGTTTCTGGTCAGCGGCACCGACAAGGCTACAGTGCTGCGATCCGTTCTGGAAGAGAATGTCTCGGGCGAGCAGTATCCGGCCAAGCTGGTTCAGCCGAAGGATGGGAAGCTGATCTGGTTTCTGGATCGCGCCGCAGCCAGCGCCCTCTCGACTAAGCCCTAGCGCTCATTGCGATTTCACCCGGGCGAGATAGAGCACAGAGGGGTACTCTGTGTTCCTCTTTGTCCCTGTGATGAATCCGTACTTGCGGCAGATCAGCCCCGCCACCCGCAGATTTCCTTTAACCCTCGTCCCCGCGCATGCTCGAACAGGCGTACCCGGTGCCGCGAGTGCTCAAACTCGTGGATGTCCGCCCAGACCTCCGCCTGCCAGGCCTTCTCGTGCGTCGAGGATTCTCCGCAGGTCGCGCACCGAGTGTGCAGATTCACGGGGATGTTTTCAGTGCCAATGGGATGGGCTCCCGGCAATTCCACGAAAATACACCGCACTTCCTCGATCTCCTCATCCACGCCGAGCAGATGCTCGTAGCGCAACAAGTATCCGAATCCCAGCTTGCGGGCTTGAATCTCGGCCTCAGGTCGCGTGTGAAATGGGCCATACTCGGCCCGCAGTTGTTCCGTCGAATCGCAAGCCATCCAGAAGATCTCGGTGTATGCCATGTGCTGGGGTTCGCCCGGGAATGCGAAGATGGCTCGAGTCTGTTGAGCCTGACAACATTTCTGCAATTCCGGGGCCGCACCCCAGCTTCGCCAAGCACTTTCCTGCGAGCAACTTACACGCCTCGTTTCTATGCCATTCAGAGCTCGCGTGAAAGTTTTTGCAGAAGAGAGTGAAACCATCCCCGATTCGCACCCCTCCCATGCGGGTGCCCTCAGCGGTAACCATTATCCTGCAACGCTTGTCGCTCTGCCCCAATCGCCAGCATCCATCTCAGTCCCAAGCCCCTCGCTGTCCGGCCAGTTCTTTCCTCCGTGGCTGGCCACATACATGGCCAGTTCCAGACGGCTCCAGACCCCCAACTTGTCGAAGATGCTTCGCAGGTGGTTCTTGATGACCTGCTCGGTAGTACCCGCAATGCGACTGATCTCGCGGTTGGTCAACCCCTCCCAGACGTGAATGGCAATCTGGATTTCCTTGGCCGTCATACATTCGCGGGGGGTCATGAATGCGCCTCCTGATTGTTAAATAGTGCGATCGCCAGCTTGACCCGCTTTCTGCCCTCCCGAATTCCCGCCCGCAGAAATAACGTGCGTAGATGCTGTTTCACAGTGCGTGGGCTGATCTTGAGCTGACCCGCGATTTCCTTATTGCTGCAGCCCTGCAGCAGTAAATTCAGAACCTCGTGGTCGCGCGGCGTTACTTTGACTTGGTCGAGTTCGATCATGACTGCCTCCTGCTTTCGATGACACACGACCTACAGCACGCTTTTCTCCATCTCTTCGCCGCTGCGTGCTTCAGTGACCTAAGTAGGTGAGCCGTTGGAACTTGGGGCTGGGGACCAGGGTTTTCAGGTGGCCTTCAGGCACTCCGTGCTAGCCTGTCCGAGTTCCAAATTGGTCCGAGGAGGGCCATCCGGATGGGCCGCTTAGATTCGATCAACGATGCCATCGCCAGGCTTGTTGATCCGGCAGGCCGCGAATT
>QHVR01000215.1 GCA_003223595.1 Acidobacteriota bacterium | reverse complement strand
GACTTGAGTTTTTTGACGGCGCCGCGCCCGGAACCTGCCGGGCACATGTTCTTCGAGAACACGCACCAGGTACCGCGGGAGAGCGCGGCAGCACAGGACGCGATCGCCCGCCTGGACCTGAATTATTTCATTCCGTGCCGGGCGCAACAGAGAACGGTTGCGGTGCTTGGACTGGGGAAGACCGATAAAGGAGATTACCTTTCGAGCGAAGACATCGAGTTGCTGGAGACGCTGGGAGGCTACATCGGAATCGCGATCCAGAACGGCCGGCTTTACGCTTCGCTGCAGCAGAAGGTCGCTGAGTACGAGCGCCTGAAAGACTTCAACGAGAACATCGTCGAGTCGATCAACGTGGGAGTGATGGCGCTCGACATGGAAGATCGGATCGAGAGCTGGAACGCGCAGATGGAAGTGATGTATGCATTTCCGCGCTGGCAGGCTCTCACGCAGCCGGTGCGCAGCGTCTTTCCCGCGGAATTCGTGGAAGAGTTCTATCGCGTGCGACAGCACCCGGGCATCAACAACCTTTACAAGTTCCGGTTACAAACTCCTGCCGGGGAGACTCGAACCGTTAATGTCGCCATCGCGCCACTGGTGACGCGCAAGTTCCAGGTCATTGGACGGCTGGTGATCATGGACGACATCACCGAGCGCATAGAACTGGAAAGCCAGCTTTCGCAGGCCGACAAGCTATCCTCGATCGGGTTGCTGGCGGCGGGGGTCGCGCATGAAGTTAATACGCCCCTGGCGGTCATTTCGTCGTACACGCAGATGCTGGCGAAGCAACTCCAGGGCGATCCGCAGAAATCGGGACTGCTGGAAAAGATAACCCGTCAAACCTTCCGGGCATCAGAAATAGTAAATAACCTGCTGAACTTCTCGCGGACCAGCGGCACAGAATTCACCGACGTGGACATCAACAAAGTCATCAGCGACACGCTGGCGCTGCTGGAGCACCAGTTCAAGACGGCAAAGGTCCAGGTGGCATCGGAATTGACGCAGGGAATCTCGCCCATACAGGGCAATGCGGGAAGATTGCAGCAGGTCTTTCTGAACCTGTTTTTAAACGCGAAAGACGCGATGACGGGCGGCGGCAAGCTGACGGTAGCGACCAGCAATGGAGATTTCGTGAGTGTGCGGGTGTCGGACACAGGGTCGGGAATCGCGCCCGAACACATCCAGCGCATTTACGATCCGTTCTTCACGACCAAGACGGCGCCCAAAGAGGGCCAGAGCCGGGGCACGGGCCTGGGGCTGTCGGTGACTTACGGGATTATTCAGGAACATGCGGGCAAGATTCGCGTGGAGAGTAATCCGGAATCCGGCACAACGTTCGCACTCGATTTCCCATTAAGCAGGAAGGCAGTCAATGTCTGAAGCAGCAGTCATCACGCGCGGCGTAATGAACGCCAACGGCTCGGCCGCGGGCTCGGTGCTCATCATAGATGACGAGGCCGAAATTCGGGAATCGCTTCAGACCCTGCTGGAGATGGAAGGCTTTGAAGTAGAAACCGCCGAATCGGGCGAAGCTGGCCTGGTGCAGATGGCGGAGCGCACGTATGATCTGGTGCTGCTCGATCTGGCACTCCCCGGCCGGGATGGAATGGAAATCCTCTCCGAAATCCACGCGCACGACTCGCGTCTGCCGGTCATCATGATCACCGCTTATGGCACCGTCGAGAACGCGGTGCGGGCGATGCAGTCGGGGGCAGCGAACTTCGTCCAGAAGCCTTGGGACAATGAGAAGCTCATGGCGGATGTGCGCTCGGCAGTGGCGCGCCGCAAAGCGGAAGAAGAAAACGTTCAGCTGAAGCGCGCACTCAAGCAGCGCTATAACTTCGAAAACATTGTGGGCAAGAGCGAGCCCATGTTGAAGATTTTCGATCTGGTGGGGCAGGTGGCGAACAGCCGCTCCACCGTTTTATTGCAGGGCGAGAGCGGCACGGGCAAAGAGGTGATTGCCAAGTCGATTCACCTGAACTCGGCGCGCCACGACAAACCGTTCGTTCCGGTAAACACGGGCTCGATGCCGCACGACCTTTTGGAATCGACTCTGTTCGGGCACGTCAAGGGCGCATTCACCAGCGCCATTGCTTCCAAGAAGGGCCTGTTCGAGGTGGCGGATAAGGGAACATTGTTCCTGGACGAAATCGCCACCATGGGACTGGAGACTCAGGCCAAAATTCTGCGCGTGCTGCAGGACCGGCGCTTCATGCACCTGGGCGGGATCCAGGAGATCCAGGTTGACGTTCGCATTATTGCGGCGACCAACATCGATTTGAGGCAGATGGTGCGCGAAGGAAAATTCCGCGAAGATTTGTTTTACCGCTTGAACGTAATTACGGTGGAACTGCCTCCGCTGCGCCAGCGAAAAGAAGACATTCCCCTGCTTGTAGAGTTCTTCCTGAAAAAATACGCCGAGGAAAACGGCCGGCCAACTCCCCGGGTGCTGCCCGAGGCTTTGCGGCCCCTGATGGCTTACTCCTGGCCCGGCAACGTTCGCGAGTTGGAGAACGTTATTGAACGCGCGGTGGTGCTGTCTTCGGGTCCGGAAATCACCATGGATCTGCTGCCGGAATCTCTGATGGGACGCAGCTCCTCGTTTACTTTGCACGATCCGGCCTCGGACGCTTCACTGTTCGAAATCGTCGAAGATGTCGAAAAACGGATCATCACCGACATGCTCGAGCGCTGCAACTGGAACCAGACCGAAGCCGCGGAACGCTTCCGGGTGCCCCTGTCCACGCTGAATCAGAAGATTCGCCGGCTCAACATTGAGATCAAGAAAAAGGGCAGGATGTAAGGCAGTTGCCAGATCTCGCGGTTCTCAGTTCCCAGTCCTCAGTTCTACGTTCTCAGGTGGCAGCCAATCTTCCACTCATTAATCCCCTAAGTACGCGTATCGCTGACTACCGATAGGCGAGAGCTTTCTCTGTTATATTTCGTGGAAGCCCCGCGAAATCCCAGACATGACCGCGCGGACTGCCAACTGCATGCAACTGACCTCGCCCACGGAGTTTGCCAAGGAGAAGGTGCAGTCGGTTCAGGAATACATTTCACTGGCAGGGGCATCGATATCCAACCTATTTAGCAAGCCGCTCTATGTGGCGGACATGGTGCAGCAAGCCGATTTCATCGGCGTAGGCTCGCTCCCCATTGTCGTCCTGACTGGCTTCTTCACCGGCGCGGTGCTGGCGCTGCAAACGTCGAACACTTTACAGCGGTTTGGATCGATCACGCTGGTGGGGCAACTGGTGTCCACTTCCATGGTGCGTGAGCTAGGGCCGGTACTAACCAGTCTCATGGTAGCGGGGCGGAATTCATCGGGGATGGCCAGCGAATTGGGATCGATGGTAGTGACCGAGCAGATCGATGCCATGCGCGCGCTGGGCACCGATCCCATCAAGAAGCTGGTAACGCCGCGTGTGGTCTCCTCCGTCTTCATGCTGTTTTTCCTCACGGTCCTCTCGGACTTGGTAGGACTGACCGGTGGGCTGATGGTGGCCAAGCTACTGCTATTCCTGGACGCGCGACAATATTGGAGCAGCGCGTGGCAATCACTGGTGTTTCAGGACGTTTTCATGGGATTGCTGAAACCAATTTTCTTTGGATTCATCATCTCCACAGTGGGCTGCTACTACGGGATCACGGCGCGCGGGGGCACCCAAGGTGTGGGCCGGGCCACGACGCAAGCGGTGGTGGCCTCGTCGGTGCTGATTTTAGTCACCGACTTCTTCCTGACGAAGCTGTTGATCTCGGTGTTCTCTTACAGGTAATTGCATGTCGTTGTCGCTATCGCCTGCCGGCCACGGTGGCCCCTCTCCCGAGGGGCAGCCCAGTGCTGCTGTGATTTTCGAAGACGTGCACCTCTCGTTTGATCAAACAGAGGTGTTGTGCGGGGTTTCGTTCCAACTTCCGTTCGGTGAGACGAAGGCGTTATTTGGCGTGGCCGGAGCCGGCAAGAGCACGATCCTGAAGCTGACGCTCGGATTACTCCCCCCTGATGCAGGCCGCATCCTTGTTTTGGGTCATGACGTTACTCAGATGACGGAGCAGGAACTATTTCCGTTGCGCTCGCATCTGGGCATGGTGTTCCAGGAGAGCGCGCTGTTTGACTCCCTGACGGTGCGAGAGAATGTTGCGTACCGGTTCATGGAGGAACGCGGGATCTACGACAATGAGATCGATCAGCGCGTGCGGGAAGCATTGCGCTTCGTAGAACTGGAACACACGCTCGATCTATTTCCTTCTGAACTCTCGGGAGGAATGCGGCGGCGGGTTGCCATTGCGCGAGCGATCATTACTCGTCCGGAACTGCTGCTGTACGATTCGCCTACCGGAGGGCTGGATCCAGTCACATCCAACACAATCATTGAGCTGATCATGAAGCAGCGCGACGTGTATCGCACCAGTTCCCTGCTGGTGACGCACCGGCTGCAGGATGCGTTCACCCTCGCGACGCATGAGTTTGATCAAAAGACGAACCAGCTGAAATCTTTGCCACGAGGACAATATTGCGAGATCCCGATGAGCTTCCTCATCCTACGGGACGGGAAGGTCACGTTCGACGGCGACATTCACCAACTGGCCCACACCAAGGACGAGTACATCCGGGAATATATCTCGTAGCAGAAAATGAGCTGGGGACCGTGGAGAAAACGAACAAACTATTTCCCTGCCATGATTTTCTCCACGTCATCAGCCTTCGAGGGGAGAGCGGCGCTGAGCTTGATCAGCTTGCCGTCTTCGCCCACAAGGAAATC
This sequence comes from Acidobacteriota bacterium, assembly GCA_003223595.1. Lineage (GTDB taxonomy): Bacteria > Acidobacteriota > Terriglobia > Terriglobales > Acidobacteriaceae > Sulfotelmatobacter. Next base: position 504 of record QHVR01000215.1, on the reverse strand, counting down.
GTCTTCGATGCGGATGCCCAGGTTCTCTTCCGGAATGTAAATGCCAGGTTCGATGGTGAAGGTCATTCCCGGGCTTAGCGGAAGTTTGTAGTCGCCCGCATCGTGTACGTCCAGCCCTATGTAATGACCGATCCCATGAATGAAATATTGATCGAGCGCCTGGCCGTGAAGGTCCTTCCCGTGGGCTCTGATGTAGTCCTTTGCGATCCTGGTAAGAGAAGCTTCGGAATCGCCGCTCAAGAGTGACTTGCCCGACTGGAACGCGTCGATGGCGGCCTGCTGCGCGCCGAGCACGATGTCATAAATCTCGCGCTGCCGCGCGGTGAAATGGCCGCTCACCGGGAGAGTACGCGTAATGTCGGCGGCATACATCGAGCACTCCGCGGCGGCATCGATCACCACCACATCGCCCGGCTTCATCGTAGACGTATTCTCGGAGTAATGGAGGACTGTAGAGTTGTGCCCCGAACCTACGATCGAGGGATAGGCAGCACGCTCGCAGCC
>QHVR01000214.1 GCA_003223595.1 Acidobacteriota bacterium | reverse complement strand
TCGATCTGTAGTTCGTAAATTGCAAGTCGATTCCAAAATCGTGCTGCTTCAGCATGGCAATGACCTCTTGCAAGGTGTCGCGATCCTTGCTGCTGATTCGGACCAGGTCTCCTTGAATCGACGCCTGTGCTTTCTTTTTCGAATCCTTGACCAGCTTGACGATCTCCCTTGCCTTTTCAATCGCGATGCCTTGCTGCATGGTGGCGCGACGCTTCGAGGTGCCTCCAGCCGCGGGTTCTACCGGCCCGTAGGTCAGCGCTTTCAGTGAAACTCCCCGCTTTACCAGCTTCTGCTGCAGCACGTCATTCACCGCTTTCAGCTTGTATTCGTCGGCCGAGTGCAGAACGATCGCGTCCTTCTCCAGTTCGATGTTCGACTTCGAGTCCTTGAGGTCAAAGCGCGTGTGGACCTCCTTCAGCGCCTGCTGGATGGCGTTCGACACCTCCTGCAAATCGACCTTGCTGACCACGTCGAAACTGTTATCGGGCATATATTTCTAATCTTTCAGAAATAAAAGTAAACTGAGATGAGGGTATCAGAATTGCGGATCAGCGTGCGGGAACTTTGTTTTCATCCATTTCAGTTATTTTGAAAAAATTGTAGAAGTTGCGAGACGTGAGTTCGCCGATCTCTTCCATCGAAAGTCCTCGTAACTCGCCCAGCTTGCGAGCGGTCTCTAGGACGTATGCGGGTTCGTTACGTTTGCCGCGATGAGGCAGGGGCGCCAGATAGGGGCAGTCCGTCTCGATCAAGATCTTCTCCAACGGTACTTGCAACGCCGCATCCCGAATCTGCTGCGCCTTCGGGAACGTTATGTTGCCGGCGAATGAAACCATGAATCCCACGTCCAGCGCGCGTTTGGCATGGATCCAGGCTCCCGTAAAGCAATGCAGAATACCGCCGACGCCTTTAGGAGCCCATTGCTCCTCAATTAAACGCAGGCAGTCTTCCCACGCATTCTCGCTCTTATCCGATGGACGGCAATGGATCACGATCGGAAGCTTCGCCGCGCCCGCGAGTTCCATCTGGCGAACAAAAACTTCCTTCTGGGTATCGCGCGGCGAGTGGTCGTAATAATAGTCGAGTCCGATCTCTCCCCAGGCAATCACCTTGGGATGCCGCGCCAGTCGCTGCATCTCGGAATACACGTGCTCCGAGGCTAATCGCGCTTCGTGGGGGTGCACGCCAATGGTGGCGTACATGAAAGGATATTTCTCCGCCAGCTGAACCCCGGCATCCAGCTGCGGAGGCCCATCGCCGTTCCCAATCGCAACCATGGTCCGAACTCCAGCCGCGCGCGCCCGCTCAATCACCTGCTCGCGATCGGAGTCGAACTGCTTGCCATCAAGGTGCGCATGCGAATCAACAAACATAAAAGTCGAGCGTCGGCCGGAGGCCTACCCCTGTGTAACTCTGTGTCCCCTGTGGTGAATGACTTTCTATTTGAGCCGTGCCCCCACAGGCACTTCTTCGAGGAAGCTGGCCAAAACGGGTCTCCCGCCTTCGAGTGACGCGGCCACAATCATCCCGTTGGATTCGTAACCGCGCAGCTTCCGCGGGGCAAGATTAGCGACGATCACGACTTTGCGCCCGACCAGAGTCTCCGGCGCATAAGCTTCGGCGATACCCGCCAAAACCTACCGCACTTCTGTCCCTATGTCGACTTCGAGTCGCAACAACTTGTCGGACTTCGGCACGCGTTCCGCGACCTTCACCAGCCCCACGCGCAATTCCACTTTCGCGAAATCGTCTATCGTAATCTTATTTCCGTCCTGCGAAACAGCCGCGGCCACCGGAGCCGCCGTGCCCAGCGCAATCGCGGGCGGCGTTGTCGGCGCAGCCGTACTCTGTTTCGTCTCTTCCACTGCCGGCCCTCTTTGCTGCTCTTCCATCTGCTGCATCCTTTCAATCGCGCTCTTATCCGCGCGCGGAAATACCGGACTCACTTTGCCCAGTTTGGTCCCGAGCGGCAGCTGACCCCAGCTGAGTTGAGTCAAATCGAGTTTCTTGATGTCTCCCAAACCGAGCTGTTCCCAAATCTTCGTCGTTGCTTCAGGCATCACCGGGTGGGCCAGCGCCGTCGCAATGCGCAACGCCTACGCCGACGTGTAGAGCACAGTCGCCAAGCGCGCCCGGCTTTCGTCATCCTGCTTTTCGCCCAGCGACCAGGGTTCGTTCTCCACAATATATTTGTCGACGGCCGCCACCAGCCCCCAGGCTGTCTCCAGCGCGCGGGAAAACTGAAACTGATCAAAGAACGTTGCAAATTCGCGAATGGTCTTGCGACCCACTTCCGCGATCGCGTCATCGGCCGGTGTCCGCGCCACAGCATGCGAAGGATACGGTACCTCGCCCCTGAAGTAGCGCGTAATCATCGTCAGGGTACGGCTCGCCAGATTGCCCAGCCCGTTGGCCAGGTCCGAGTTATAGCGTTGTACCAGCGCATCGAAAGAAAACGATCCGTCCTGGCCGAAAACGACTTCGCGCAACAGGAAATAACGCAGAGCATCCGCGCCCAGCACGTCGAGAATCGTCTCCGTGCGCACAATGTTGCCGCGCGACTTCGACATCTTGCTTTCTTCAAAGAGCAGCCAGCCGTGCGCCACGATGGCCTTCGGCAATTCCAAACCTGCGGCCATCAAAAACGCGGGCCAGTAAACGCAGTGGAAGCGCACAATCTCTTTGCCGATCATGTGCACATCCGCAGGCCAATATTTTTTGAACGCCTCCTGCGCCCCGGCATGCGACGATCCGTAGCCAATCGCCGTAATGTAGTTGGCCAGCGCATCCAGCCACACGTAAATCACGTGCTTGGGATCGTCCGGTACCGGAATGCCCCACGAAAACGTCGAGCGGCTGATGGAAAGATCGCGCAGCCCTGAGCGCACGAACGAGATCACTTCATTGCGCCGCGTTTCCGGGCGAATAAAATCGGGATTCGCGTAGATTTCCAGCAGCTTGTCCTGAAAGGCCGAGAGCTTGAAGAAGTAATTCTCTTCATGCACCGTCTCGGTGATCCGGCCGCAGTTGGGGCAGGGATCGCGCGGCTGAGCGCCGTCGACGTACATCTCGTCGGAGACGCAGTATTGGCCGGTGTACGAGCCCTTGTAGATGTAGCCGTTGTCGCGAATGCGGCGGAATAGCTCTTGCACTCGCTTCTTATGACGCTCTTCCGTAGTGCGGATGAAGTCGTCGTTGGAGATCCCCATCCGCTTCCAGAGGTTCCGGAACTCCGCCGAGATTTCGTCGGCGTACTGCTGCGGAGTTGTTCCCGCGGCCTGCGCCGCCCGCTCGATCTTTTGCCCGTGCTCATCGGTGCCGGTCAGGAAGAAAGTGTCGGCGCCCAGAAGCCGCTGCCTGCGCGCAACCGTGTCGCAGGCAATCGTCGTATACGCGTGCCCGATGTGCGGGCGCGCATTCACGTAGTAAATCGGGGTCGTGATGTAGAACTTTCTTTTCATGATGTAGCTTGTGGCTTGTGCGCAAAAATGTAGGCTCGCCGGCTTTGATACTCAATGTCGGGCGCATAAGGATCACGCTCGATCACTTCATCGATCTCGAATCCGGCCTCGCGCATATATCCCAATACTGTCGCCGCGCGAAAGAATGTGAACTCGAGAGAAACGCCGCAACCCCAAACGTCCTCTTCCAGTTGCTGGACATCTTCGCCCAGGTGAAAAGCGAGCAGCAACTGTCCACTAGGTTGCAGGACGCGCCACATCTCTCTTACAGCCAGAGCCACTTCCGCCTTCGATAAATTCACGATGGCATAGAATGCGGCGATACCCGCCCACGCATGTTCCGCAAAGGGCAGCGCCCGCATGTCGCCGCGATGAAAATCAATTCCCGGATTCAATTGTGTCGCCCGCTGAAGCATCCCGTCGGACAGATCAACCCCGCAGACCTGAATCCCTCGCCCCTGCAGGTATCGCGCAACTTGTCCCGGGCCGCATCCCAGATCGCACGCCATCCCCCGATCCCTAACGCTCTCGGCAAAGCGATCGAGCAGTTCCCGATCCAGCGGCTTATGCCGCAACTCATCATAGATACGGTGCGCGTATTCGTCGGCGATCGCGTCATAGCCGGATTGCACGTCGGGGATGCTTTTCTGGGTCATGCGTTGGCGACCTATTTCTGCCCGCCGACCGCGTAAGCTCGCGTGGCTTCCTGCATGACGGTCTTCAACGGGACGTGGTGTTCAGCCGCAATCCGGCGGCAGTCTTCATATTCCGGCGCATAGTTGGTGACCGTTCCGTTCATGCTTGCGATCTTGATGCGGACCTCGCCCCATTGGGTGCGAACATTTTCCCAGCGCCGCGCCAGGGTCTGCCGAACTTCCTGCCGCTGCCGCACGCCCAGCGTCGTAGTCTCGGCGAAAATTAGCTGCGTCAGTTTGATCGCGTCGGCGGATTGGCACAGCACCGTCAGCAAGGTTCCCGGCCGGTTCTTCTTCATCTGCACCGGAACGCCGAACACATCGAGCGCGCCCTCCTGCAGCAGGCGATCCAGCACGTACCCAAACACTTGCGGGTTGAGATCATCGATGTTCGCTTCCAGCACGGAAATGGTTTCGGAATTCACCTTGTCGAGCGGCTTGGCGGCCTCGCCAATCACTAGTCGAACTACGTTCGGATTGTGCTCGAAATCTCGCGATCCTGCCCCGTACCCGGCTCTTTCGACTTGCATCGGCGGAAACGCTTCAAAGCGGCGCGCCAGCGTCTTTACGATCGCCGCGCCCGTGGGAGTCACCAACTCAGCCTGCACTCCCGAGGAATACACCGGCGCCTCCCGCAGCAGTTCCAGCGTGGCTGGCGCAGGAATAGGGAAGGTGCCATGAGCACACTGGACTGTCCCACCACCAACATTCAAAGCTGAGCATATAAATTCGTCAACTGCCAGGACTTCTGCTCCCACTGCCGCACACACGATGTCGACGATCGCATCGACCGCCCCGACTTCATGAAAGTGGATCTCTTCCACAGGTACGTCGTGAATCTTCGCTTCCGCCGCGCCCAGCGCCTCGAAAACAGAAGTCGCGGTCTTCTTTGCGTGATCCGAGATCGGCGCAGCCGAGATGATCTTTCGGATTTCGTTCAACCCGCGATGCGTGTGCCCGTGCGTATGGGGCGCGTGCTCCCCTGGGCTGGTGTGGCTGTGCGTATGTTCGTGCGAATGGGAGTGCCCATGTTCATGAGGATGCTCATGGTGCCCGGATGCTTCAATCAGGGCGGGCGCGGCCGCGTGCGCCGCACTCTGCTTCGCCCAGTACTCCTCGCGAGGCATATCTTTCTCGCCCTCAACCCAGACGTCCACCTTGGTCGCTGAAATCCCGCTGCGCACGACGCGCGATATCTCCAGCTTTGCTCCCAAGCCGAGAGCGGCAACCGTGTCCTCCAACAGCCGCGGAGAGACTCCGGCATCTACCAGAGCGCCGAGAAACATATCACCGCTGATGCCGGAAAAACATTCCAGATATGCGATGCGCATGACGAGATTTCATCATAGGGAAGCGTTGCTACAAGCGTCAAACCTGCGCGGCGCGCCGTCTCTGTTAAAATCACTGTTTCTCCAACAGGTTAGAGGCGTCCTTGTATCGCTATCTAGAGCATCTTCTTGCCCAGCGCGTGCTGGAGTGTCTGGAGCGCCGTCATCCCGGTGTCACCCTGCCGCGCGTCGTGATCGAACAGCCACCCCGGGTCGACCTTGGCGACTTCGCCATTCCCATGTTTCCCTTTGCCAAGCCTCTGCGCTCGGCTCCCCTGAAAATTGCCGAAGCCATTCGGGCCGAGGTCGGAGAAATTCAAGGCGTTGCCGGGATGACGGTTACGCCTCCGGGCTACCTGAACGTGAAAATAGACCGCGCCTGGATGGCTACGGCCCTGGCCTCAGATCATAAAGAGCCGGGCGAAATTCCAACCGGGAAGATTCTGGTCGAGCACTCCAGCATCAATCCCAACAAGGCGGCGCATATTGGACATCTTCGCAACGCTGTTCTGGGCGACACGTTCGTGCGCCTGCTTCGCTACGCGGGAAGAGAAGTCGACGTTCAGAACTATATCGACAATACCGGCGTACAGGTTGCGGACGTGGTGGTCGGATTTACACATCTGGACAAGAAGTCGCCCACCCAGCTCGAGGCGCTCACGCGGCAGCCCCGCTTCGATTACTACTGCTGGGATCTCTACGCCCGGGTCTCGCAGTGGTACGAGGCCAACCCGCAGAACAAGCAAGCCCGGCCGCAGACCTTGCACGCCATCGAAGATGCGGCCAGCGAGACGGCAGCCATGGCCGAGGCGATCTCCACTGCTGTGCTACGCCGCCATCTGGAAACC
>QHVR01000213.1 GCA_003223595.1 Acidobacteriota bacterium | reverse complement strand
TGAATGCGAGACTCTACGAAGCGCCGGCGAGTCCCATCCCATTGCTAATGGCAGCGAATGGGCCGAAAGCGATGCGGCGTGCTGGCCAGTATGGAGATGGGCTGATCACCGACGGCAAGACGTGGAAGCAGTACAAGAGTGAATTTGAAGCCGGAGCGCGCGTGGCGGGCAAAGAAGCCGGGCGCATGCCCGTATTGATAGAACAATATGCGATCGTCGGCAGCAAGCAGGATGCCGAGAAGGCGGCGGAACTCTGGCGCTTCGGCCCCAAGGCGTTTAAGAAGTATTACAACGTGCGCGATCCGGAAGAGATTGAGCGTGAGGCCAATTGAACGTGAGGCCAACAGCGAGATTCCTCTGGAACAGGTTTATGGCGATTGGCCGGTGGGAACGGACGCCAACGTTCACTTGAAAACCGTCAACGAGCTGTTTGAGAGCGGTACCACGATCGTGAATATCCATAGCGGGCAGCCCGATCTGCAGCCCGTCATAGAGTTTTATGGAAGGGAAGTGCTGCCCAAAGTCCGAATGAAAGCGGCTGCGTAGCGCCACAGGATTTTGGACGCGACTCCCCACTTCTCGCAAAGAAGGCGAGAAGTAGCGCACGCCATGCAATATCTCCACCCGCTTAGGCTATTTGATTGTTCTCTTGGGCTGCGCGTTCGTTGAGAGCGGTTAGCCAACTCGGCGACGCTTTCGATTTGCTCTGCTTCCCGGTGCGTACGTCGGTGCCGATTCCCCCTGGCGGTGGCAGAAAACGGTTGATGACTCCTAAAACATCGACCGTCACTTCCGGGAACACGCCGTGGATCAGGGTTGCGAACTTTGCGGGCACACTCAACACCACTTCCGAATCACCACGGGCGCAGGCGTCGACTACCTGACGTGCCGCGCGGTTGGCGTTCATGGAAAGGCCGGGCAAGGCGTCGCTGATGCTGAACCATGCGTACTCTGCCTCATTGTTGCCCTTGAACAAGGCATTGCGCGGGCTGCCGGTGCGCATCAGCCCCGGGCAGACGGTGGTTACGTAAACCTTGTCTTTCAGAAGTTCGGAACGCAGGCCTTCGGAAAAAGCGGTCAACGCGAACTTGCCGACGCTGTAGGGAACCAGGTGGGGAACGCTGATCTTGCCGCCGATAGACGAGATGTTGACGATGCGTCCGAACTGCCGGCGCTGCATTTGCGGCAAGACGGCCATCGTTGTGAAATACGGTCCCCAGAAATGGGTATTGATGGAACTGCGATAGTCGTCGATCGTCATGGTTTCGATCGGACCCACGCTGATGGTTCCAGCATTGTTGACGAGCACGTCAACGGGCCCGAACTGCTGCTCCACTTTCCGGATGGCAGCTTCTGCTTCCTCGCGCATGGTGAGGTCCGCCGCAACCGTGAAGACGTTCCCACCTTCCGCCCGCAACTGATCTTCAGCCCGGGCCAATTCGTCGGCATCTCGCGCGGCAATCGCGACCTTTGCCCCTCGTCTTAGCAGTTCGTGGGCAATTAGCAATCCCAGTCCGCGTGATCCTCCCGTTACGAAGGCAGTCCGGCCCCGAAGGCTGATGGGAGTGCGGTTGCGCAGCAGCATGGTGCCGGCGATGCCGGTTGCGATTCCGGCCGCGATCGTCAGATTGCGGATGTGCATGGGGTCCTCACAAGAACGTGGCTGCGGGCGAACCCGCAGCCACGTGGAGATGCTGATAAAGCTACTGGCCGGAAGGCTCGTTCTTCGCAGAGGCCTTCTTCTGCGTGGGCGCGATCTTCTCAGCTTCCTTTAAATGGTCCCGCAGGGTCGGCAGAGTGGATTCCGCAAAACTCTTTACGGCGGGATCTTTGCCCATCTTCGCCTCATGCGCGAATTCGGCCACGTCTGTACGGTGATCCTTCACCATATCCCGCATGTAGGCACGGTCAAACTGCTCTCCCGAGAGTTTCTCGAGGCGAGCTTTGGTGGCCTTGTCCTTTGCGTTGGGTTCGGTAGGCAGATCGATGTGCTCCTGCGCCGCGACCTGCTTGAGCTGATCATTGGCCTTGCTGTGATCGTCCACCATGCGCTGGCCGAACTTCTTCACGTCCTCGCTGGACGCTTTCTGAGTTGCAAGCTGGCCCAGTTCTACTTCGGCCAGTCCACCTGCGGCCGCCTTCTTTACGAAAGTTTTGTCGGCTACGGTGGTTCCCGCCGAGTGCTTAGCCGACATGGCTGTTCCATTCGTATCTTTGTCCTGCTGCGCGACGGCTGACGTGATCGTCATGGCCGCCGCGAATGCCATTACAAATAGCGTATTGAATAAGCGATTCATTTCGAAAGCTCCAAGTACACTTCGGGATGTGTTAAGTACCAGCGTAGGTTCTGAGGCGTAGGGTCGCCATCGGGCGTTCCCTCTATCCCGGAAGTTGCGTGCATGTAAGGAGTTTCCGGTTATGGAGGTTTGGGCTCAGACCCAATGCGGAGCACATTGCCATCAGGATCTTCGACTTGCATCTCAAGAGCCCAGGGATAGTTGGCCGGAGCCATGCGGATGGGGATGCCGCGCCGTTTCAGATCTTCATAGATAATGTCCACATCGTCGACACCAAGCCAAACCCACGCACCTCCGCGGCCCTGGCCGCCTCGGCAGAGATAGATTCCGGCGCGATCGCGATTCACCGAAGTGAAGTCATCCGTGCCCCAAGTGGCGTTGCTGAACCCGAGCGCTCCAACATAAAAGCGAAGCGCGGCTTCCATGTTCTCGACTCGAAGAATCGGTTGACCACCCTCGTAGTAGATACGTGCTTCCGTCATCGTCTGCCTCGGCAACCCGCTTCCCGTACCGCCGAAATCAAGTGAACGGCTAAGCAATCCTTCTCGGCAGGTCGTAAGTACGCATGGTATGCTAACCCTGTTATGGGCATGCCGAGCCTGCTCCGCAAAGTGTTTCTGATCGACCTTCTGCAGGGATTGAAGGTCACGTTCCGCTATCAGGATCCAAAAGAGATCTACACCGAGCAGTATCCGCTGGAGCGGCCGCAGGTTGCCGAACGTTATCGCGGAGCGCCGCGGCTCAACGTCAATCCCGATACAGACGAAACCATGTGCATCGCGTGCGATCTTTGCGCGCTGGCCTGCCCAGAGAATCTGATCGTCGTATCGAGCGAACGAAACGAGAAGACCCGCCGCAAGGAACTCACCAATTTTACTTACGATCTGAGCCGCTGCATGTTCTGCGGGCTCTGCGAGGATGCTTGCCCCACCGACGCGTTGGAACTGACGCAGGATTTCGAACTGGCCAGCTACACGCGCCAGGGATGGATCTGGGATCGTACGACCCTGGAAAAGGGGCCTGAGCCTACGCAGTATCGAAAGTAGCAACTTCTTTGCCGCGGATCACGCGGATCTACACGGATTGAGAAGGCACTGATCCCTATTTATCTCGTACGGGTTTAACCGGATAGTAACCTTTCTGCTGGAAGTCGAGACTTTACCCAAAGCTTGAACTTCGACGCGGAGACTTCTTATGCTCATCCGGCTTTCATTCATTTTCGCGCTGCTATCTTGTGCCAGCTGGGCAGTGGCCCAAGCTCGCCCCACAGCGCCGCCTCCTCCACCGACTACAACGGGAGCCTCGGGACAGATGACTCCTCCGGCTTCTACGATCGGTCCGCCCACTCCGATTACGACGAAGGCCGCGGGCCCAGGCGCGACGCAGGCGCCGGCCACGCCCAGCACCCCGGCACCGACGCCGACCGGACCGGCGCAACCGGTAAACCCCAACACGCCTACTGTGCCCTGCCCAACTTCAACGACCGCGCCGACGGCGCCGAACGGAGCTGCTCCGGGCCAAGCGCCCAATGGCACGACCGGCGGGGCACCCAGCCAGTCACCCACAGGGGGAAGCGGAGGGCAGCCTTCGAATCAGACCGCGATGCCGAGAAACAATCCCGGAACGAATCCACCGGTAATCTCGGCTAGTGCTCCTGAAGGCAATTCGGGGAGCATTTCGTAGACGAGTCCGGCAACCGCTCCCAACGGAGCGCCGTGTCAGCCAGCCAGGGGTATCGAGTTCTGCGCGGGCCCGGAAACGGGCCCGTCTTATTTCGCCGATTCGGCTGCGGGTGATCGAGTGCTCAGCTTGCGGGCTGCTGTTGGGTCATGCAGTGCATAGCGCCTAGTCCCCAAATGAAATCTCCAGAATAGATGGGGATGATTTCGCGAGTAGGAAACAAGTGGGCGAGCGTGTCCAGCGCGATGCGATCGTTCGGGCGGTTGAATACTGGGGCCAGCACGATTCCATTCGCGATGTAGAAGTTCGCATAGCTCGCGGGCAGCCTCCGCCGTTCGAAAACCACCGGCTGAGGCATGGGGATTTCCACCACCGTAAGCTGTCTGCCGTCCTGATCGCGAGCCGCTTGCAGCCGGCGCAAATTCGCCCGCAGCGGCGCGTGATTCGGATCCTTGGAATTGTTCTCGACCATGGTGACAACGGTGGTCCTGTTGACGAACCGGGCAAGATCGTCGACGTGGCCGTGCGTATCGTCCCCAACAATTCCGCGTCCCAACCAGATCGTGTACGGCGCGCCCAGGTAGTCAGCAAAAGCTTTCTCGTAATGCACCCGAGCCATGTGCGGATTGCGCGCTTGCTCATTGCTTAGCAGGCACTCTTCCGTACTCAGGAGAGTGCCCGCTCCGTTGACGTCGATCGAACCGCCCTCGAGCACGATGCGCGTTGCTAAGGAAAGCGGGCGAATTTCGCGATGGTGAGCGGCCTTGGCCATCAGGCTTCCGATCTTCTCGTCATGCCGCCAGTTGGAGTATTTTGCCCAGGCGTTGAAGCGGAACTTGAGCGCCAATCCAGCCTCATGAGGGGACCGCGACCGGCTGTCCGGCCCGGAGAGGCCCGGCTGTCTGAGGGTTAGAAAGATGCATCCGGAATCGCGCAACCAGATGCGATTTGTCGGCCAATAGTGAAATCGAATGTTCTCCGATAGCGCATCAGCCCGTTCCAGAACTCGGCGAGCCTTCCTGCCTGCCGCAGCATTAGTGAGGACTAATTCGACGCGCTCACGCCTCGACAGATTGCGAATGATCTCGGCAAAAACCCACGGGATGGGCTCGAACTTTCCTGGCCAGTCGCCCTCGTAATGCGGCCATGCAAGCCAGGTGGCCGTGTGCGGTTCCCACTCGGCGGGCATGCGATAGCCGAGAGAAGCTGGCGCCGGAGTAGTTAAAGTGTTAGTTGAATGTTTGGGCACGGTTTGGAGTTAGTCCAATAAGCGACTGGTGATGGGAGCGTAGCTGTCGATGCGGCGATCGCGGAGGAAAGGCCAGTTGCGCCGGATCTCTTCGAGAGCCTTCAAATCGACCTCTCCGACCAGAATTTCTTCGCGATCGTGAGAGGCTTCCGCGAGTACGCGGCCGAAAGGATCGCAGAAGAATGATCCGCCCCAAAATTCGAGGCCTTGCCCGGAAGCCGACTTGCCCCGCACATTCCCCGTTTCGAAGCCGACGCGGTTCACCGCGGCAACATAGACTCCGTTGGCGATTGCGTGCGCGCGTTGAATGGTACGCCAGGCATCGTGCTGAGCGACACCGAACTCGGCTTTCTCCGCGGGGTGCCATCCAATTGCGGTGGGGTAGAACAAAATGGGTGCGCCCTGCAAAGCGGTGAGCCGCGCTCCTTCTGGATACCATTGGTCCCAGCAGACCAGTGTTCCCAATTTCCCCGCGCTTGTCTCAAGAGCACGGAAACCCAAATCCCCCGGGGTAAAGTAGAACTTTTCATAGTAGAGAGGGTCATCGGGGATGTGCATCTTGCGATAAAGGCCCCGCAGGCTTCCGTCACGGTCGAAGATTGCGGCCGTGTTGTGGTAGACGCCTGCCGTGCGCTTTTCAAACAGGGACGCAATCAGCACCACGCCGTTGCTTCGGGCGGCAGCGGCTAATCTGTCACTGCTAGCGCCGGGAATTGGCTCGGCAAGATCGAACAGTGCATGGTCCTCGCGCTGACAGAAATACTGGGTCTGAAACAGCTCCGGCAGGCAGACGACGTTGGCGCCGCGTCCGGCGGCGTCGGCAACACGGAGGATCGCCTTCTCAAGATTTTGTTCCGGCTCCGGCCCACAGGACATCTGGATCAGGGCCACACGAAATTTTTCAGGGGGCAAACGATCTGTCCTCCGCGATTCAATATAGCAGGACGGCTGTTCCTACATAACCTACTCCGGGGCCACGCCCGTGCCGGCGCTGGGGTTCTTATTCAACCTCTTGTGCTTGGCTTGTTCTTCCTGATCTTGCAGAAGTTTCTTGTGATCTGCCGTTGAAGTGTCTAGTGTCTCGAGGGCGTTGGTGAGCACAAACTCGTATTGCTGCTTTTCCGCCGGAGATACATCGGCAGCGTCTTTCAGCGCCAAAAGCTTGGCCTGAAACTCGCCATCTGCCTCGATGACAGTCTTGAGAGGTTTGCGGATATCATCATGGCGGTTGACGTACGTATCAACGTTGTCGTTCAGTTCGTCGTACAGCAACTGGAAGTCGTCCAGCAGATCATGCGTCTGCTTCGCTCGATCGCTAGTTTTTGCATCATTCCTGATTTCCTCCAGCTTCACCAGTCGTGCCCGGGCAAACTCGACGTAGAGCGGCAGCCGCAGCTTCGGCTCCCAGCTCGTATCGCGGATTTTATCGATCTCCGGCTGGGTAAGAGGATCGCGGTGCTTTTGTGCGAGCAGGAGAGAAGCCGACAAAGCGAAAGCGACCAGCACGAATCGGAGTGTTTTCATTTCTGGCCTTTCGTGAACATCGACGCGAGTAGATCATCAGATACGCGGGTCAGGTGGGCGACAGCCTCTTTGATCGCGCCCTGCTCTGGTTGGGCCAACGTGTGCAGGAGATCGGTAAGCTTTCGGGTCATGTGACGAACGGCAATTTCCGATTGCTTCTGGTACTTATGAGACTGAATCGAGTAATCGCGGGCGAGCTCCGAATACGCGACCACGTCAGTAAGGGCAGCCTGCGCCTGGTCCAAATCGCCTGCCGCATAGAGTTTATCGGCTTCGTTCAAACGCATTTGCGCGACCTGCAGGCAAAGGCGCGGCTTCTCCCCGGCAGTAGCCGAAGAAATCCGTGCCTTCAGCCCATCCACGGTGGGCTGGTCGGACGGGATCGGGGCGGCCGTCGCGGTTGCTGCCAGCAGGCCCAACATTCCCAAAAGCAAAAGTCCGTGCCTGGCTCTACTCAACTCTCAACCCCAGTCGGGCCCATATTCCATCCTGGCCGAAGGATCAGTTCCTATTTCTTGGGCTCCAAAGCGATCAGCCGGTGCTTAGCCTGCCACTCCTGATCAGGATACTTCCCAGCGGCCCCCTGGAGGAAGAGACGATAATTTGCCGCCGCCTGCTTCACATCTTTCAAATGGTCGTAAGCGGAGGCGCGTAAGAAATAGGTGATGGGAATGTCGGGCTGCAACTTGGCGCGAGCGTCCAGTGCTTTTAGCGTCAGCGCATAGTCATTGTTCTCGCTGGCGGCAAATGCCAGATCGCCATACGCCCCAGCGAAGCCCGGTTTCAATTTCACGGTTTCCAGAAATTCCTTTTGTGCCTCGGCCGACTTCTTCTGCTTCAGCAGGCTTACCCCAAGGCTGTGATGCAGTTCGGCGTCGTCCGGATGTGCCGCGAGCAGGGCGCGGTAAGCCGCCTCTGCCTGCCCGCTTTTGCCCGCAGTCGTGTAGAGTTCGGCGAGATCGCGCTGCAGGGAGATATCTGCAGGGTTCAGCTTCATCGCCGATTGCAGTTCCGTGATCGCCTCGTCGTTTTTACCCTCTGCCGCCAGGACCCGGCCCAACTGGACATGGGCGGCGGCATGCTCAGGGTGGGCCGCGACAATCTTTCGCAACTGCGCTTCCGCGTCGGGGAAGCGGCGGCCGCGCATGTAGATGTTGGCCAGGCCGATTGTGGCCTCCGACGATTGCGGATCGACCGCCAGAACCTGCTTGTACTCCTGCTCGGCGTCCGCGTACTTATTTTGTTTTTCGAGGAAAAGACCGGCCGCTAAACGCGGCTCGGGATCGTTGGGAACCAAGGCCGCGGCTTGGTGATACGCCGATAGCGCCTCGTCTGGTTTCGAGGGCTCCAGCAAGTGAGCCAATGAGGTCCATGCCCGTGCCTGGCCTTCGGCAACATGGCTAGTCGGCTTCAATTGCGTAGCGGCTCGCAGAAACTGCTCGGCATCCGGCTGGCCAGCTTTCGCCAGCTGTAGTCCCAGGTTGAGATTCGACTCGAAGACATCCCGCTTTGCAGCAACGGATTTGCGGTAAGCCGCAATGGAATCCTGCGGCCTGTCCAGTGCGTTTTCGACAAAACCTAGATCAAACCAGGCGACGTAATTCTCTGGATCACTCGCCACCAACTTCTGCAGCGCCGTTTCAGCCTGGCTATAGTCGCGCTTTTGAATCAGTTCTTCGGCTCTTGCCAGCTCGGGCTGTGGGCCTTCTTCTTCCGCTACGGTGGTTCGATGCCGATGCGATTTCTGGCCCGAAGGCGAAGAACTGACCTGCGGAGGTTTAGGGGCCGGTTCCTGCGACGCGAGGAGATGCGCGTAGCCGAGGAAACAGGCGGCTAGTCCGGCGATCAGCAACGAGTTGCAGATCGCAGGTTTACGAGCGCCCATTGGAACGAGATGCTCCATTCGCGTGTAAAACACGTGCCAGGTATTTTCCGGTATACGATGCCGGCAATTTGGCAATTGCTTCCGGCGGTCCTACGCCGATAATCTTGCCGCCGCGGTTCCCGCCCTCCGGCCCCAGGTCGATCACCCAATCCGCAGTCTTGATGACTTCCAGATTGTGCTCGATGACCACAATCGAGCCCCCTGCTTCAATCAGACGGCGAAAGGCGGCCAGAAGTTTGCTGACGTCATCAAAGTGCAGCCCTGTTGTCGGCTCGTCGAAGATGTACAGCAAGCGCCGTTTAAGTTTCTCGGCGGAGGGACGTCCCGAATCGCGCGTCGCGGGTTGCAGGTGCGCCGCCAGTTTCATGCGCTGTGCTTCGCCTCCCGAGAGCGTAGTCGCGGATTGGCCCAGGCGCAGATACCCCAATCCGACTTCTTCCAGAGAACGCAGCTTTTCAGTGATCTTGGGTACTTCGGCAAAAAACTTGAGCGCCTCTTTCACCGTGAGGTTCAGCACATCGTGAATGTTCTTGCCGCGATATCTCACGTCGAGAACTTGAGGTTTGTAGCGCGTGCCTTTGCACTCCTCGCAGATCAGTTCGACATCAGCCAGAAACTGCATCTCAACGGTGACGGTCCCGTCGCCCTGGCAGACCTCACAGCGCCCACCCGGGATATTGAAAGAAAAGTGCCCCGCACCAAAGTTGCGCTTTTTCGCCTCCGGAAGGGAGGCAAATAACTCGCGGATGGCGTCGAATGCCTTGATGTAAGTCACGGGGTTGGATCGGGGCGTGCGCCCGATGGGCGACTGATCCACGAGCACCACTTCTTCAATGTACTGATCGCCGTCCAGCGCCTCCCAATGCGCCGCGGTGCTGGCATTTGCTCCGTTGCCGTTGGCGGACTGCTGTTTCGCCTCCGCCAGCGCGCGGTACAAGACCTGATGCAGTAGCGTCGATTTACCGGAACCAGATACCCCCGTAATCGCGACCAGCATGTTCAGCGGGATGTTGAAGTCGAGGTTGCGCAGGTTGTTGGCGCGTACACCTTTCATCTTGATCTGCTGGGGGCCGGGCTTGCGGCGCGTCGCAGGAGGCTGAATGCGCAAGTCGTGTGATAAGTACCTGCCCGTTAGAGAGGCAGGATTGTGCACGATCTGGTCGTATGTCCCCTCGGCAATGAGTTTACCGCCATTTTCGCCGGCGCCCGGGCCTAGATCGAGAATGCAATCGGCCGCAAGCATGATGTCAGGATCGTGCTCAACGACGAGGATTGTGTTCCCCAGGTTCCGAAGATCGTGGAGGATTTTCACCAAGCGATGCGTATCTCGCGGGTGCAGCCCGATCGAGGGCTCATCGAGCACATAGAGGGTTCCCACCAACCGCGATCCGAGCGATGTCGCGAGTTGAATGCGCTGAGCCTCGCCGCCGGATAGCGTGGAAGAAAGGCGATCCAAGGTTAGATATTCCAATCCCACTTCGTTCAAGAAGCGGAGCCGTTCGCGGATTTCATCCAGAACCTTCTCGGCAATTTCAGCTTCCTGGGTCGTCAACTGCAATTGCTCAAAAAATCTGAGCACCTCTTCCACGGTGAGAGAACAGACCTCGCACAAGTTCTTGCCCTGGACCTTGACCTGCCGCGCTTCCAGCCGCAAGCGCGAGCCGTTGCAGTCGGGACACACAGAGTATCCGCGATACCGGCTCAGAAATACGCGCACATGCAGCTTATATTTCTTGCGTTCCAGATGGCTGAAGAATCCGCGAACGCCCAGGAACTTGCCCTCGCCATTCAGCACAGCGTTGCGATGCTCTTCGTTAAGGTCGATCCATGCCATATCCAGCGGAATGCCGGCCTGCTTGGCATACCGTTTCAAGTCCGTATAAAGTGGCCGATACTTCGGCTTAGTCCAAGGCTCAATGGCGCCATCGGCAAGCGACTTCAACTTGTCCGGAATCACAAGGTCCAGATCGAAATCGATCGTGTTGCCAAATCCCTGACACTTCGGACACGCGCCGTAGGG
>QHVR01000798.1 GCA_003223595.1 Acidobacteriota bacterium | reverse complement strand
TCCGGCGAGGAAACTCGTCGCTCTCTGAGGCAGCGCGCACAAGAGTTGATGGACATCCCCAGGCAAAAGGCGGAGCAGGCCGCGGAAACAGCGAAGCAAAAAGCGGGTGAACTCGGCTCCCAGGTGGGGCGGCAGGCAGCTGAATCGGCCGTTGAAGCCATGGAAGAAAACGTTTTGGGGAAGAACAAGAGCGCCTAGCGATTACACTTCAGTTGTTCTGATCTGCGCCTCTCCCGCGCCGGCGCTACGGATCCGCCTCTGTGTCCGTACTCTCTGATTCGCAGACCTTCCTAAGGGCCTAAGTGGCTGCTCCACTTGCATATCTCAGGCATAGGTCTCGCGTTGGCGAGCAACCACCCGCATTTGCGAATTGCGCCTTCCTTTCAGGCACAGCTCGAACGAACGCCGCGAATCCGGTGCGCAGAATTCTCAGGAGTGTGTGATGACAGTAGCAGACATGATCGTAGAGCGGCTCATCGATTGGGGAGTAGAAGTAATCTTCGGCCTTCCCGGAGATGGTGTAGACGGAATGTTTGAAGCCCTTCGGACCCATCGAGACAAGTTGAAGTTCATACAGGTTCGGCACGAGGAGGCCGCGGCGTTCGCCGCCTGCGGCTACGCGAAATATACCGGCAGGCTGGGTGTATGCATCGCTACCTCAGGCCCAGGAGGCATTCACCTTCTTAACGGCCTCTACGATGCGAAATGTGATGGGCAACCTGTGCTGGCCATCACTGGGCACACGTTTCACGATCTCATCGGTACCAATTTTCAGCAGGATGTCGACCTGGATAAGTTGTATATGGACGTTGCCGCCTACAACCAGCGGATTATGGGCCCCGCGCACGTCGACAACGTGATGGACGAGGCGATCCGCACCGCGCTCGCTCGTCACACCGTTTCACACGTCACCATTCCCAAGGACATTCAGGAATGGAAATCCTCCGACGCTCAGCGGTCGAACATGAATGTCAAGGAGCACAGCCGGAACATTTATGTTGCTTCGCACCCACATCCGCCACAGCAACAGCTGCAAAAGGCGGCGGACATCATCAACCACGGATCGAAGGTCGCCATTCTGGTTGGCCGCGGTGCTCTGATTGGCGCGCCAGTGATCAAAGCCCTACTTGGAAAAGCTGTGTTGCCGGACGACAGCCCCTTCACGACTGGTGGCCTCGGTTTACTGGGGACGGCTCCGTCCCAGGATGCAATGCAGGAATGCGACACACTGCTGATCATCGGCAGCAGCTTCCCTTACCTGGATTTTTATCCGAAACCAAACAAAGCGAAGTGCGTGCAAATCGATCTGGACAGCACGCGCATTGGCTTGCGTTTCCCGGCCGACGTGGGCTTGGTCGGAGGCTCCCAAGCCGTGCTCAAAGAACTGATTCCCCTTCTCAAACGCAAACAGGACCGGGACTTCCTGGAAACGGCTCAGAAGCGCATGGGCAAGTGGCGCGAGCTCTTGAACGAACGCGGCACTCGGATGGATATGCCGATGAAGCCGCAAGTCGTGACCTACCATTTGAACCACTTACTAGATGACAACGCGATCATCTCTTCCGATAGTGGCACGATCGCGACATGGGCGGCGCGCTACATTGATATTCGGGGCGACATGAAGTTTTCTCTCTCCGGAACCCTCGCGACCATGGCCAACGGCTTGCCTTACAGCATCGGAGCGGCGGTTGCGTATCCCGGACGGCAGGTCGTGTGCGTGGTCGGCGATGGTGGGTTCACCATGCTCATGGGTGAAATGGCCACATTGGTCAAATACAAGTTGCCGGTGAAAGTCATCATCATCAAGAACAATTCTTTGGGACAAATTAAATGGGAGCAGATGGTCCTCGATGGTAATCCGGAGTTCGGCGTAGATCTTCAGCCGATCGACTTCGCGAAATACGCGGAGGCCGCGGGCGCTGCGGGTTTTACCATTCATGATCCGAAGGACGCTGAGCGCGTGCTTCGGGAAGCTCTGCAGCACGATGGTCCTGCTGTGGTCGAAGCCGTTGTGGATAAGAACGAACCCCCGTTGCCTGGGCAAATCAAGCTGGAACAAGCGGTCCATTTTGCTGAAGCACTCTTGAAAGGCGAAAAGGACACAAAGAAAATCGTAAAGACCATCATTGAGGACAAGATTCGAGAAGTA
>QHVR01000799.1 GCA_003223595.1 Acidobacteriota bacterium | reverse complement strand
CACTGCGAGCGCCTACGTTTTTATCGCGGTTGTGGGCCATTTCGTTTTAGGCGACCGGATTTCATGGGAGCGCTGGCTAGGCATCGTGGTTATCAGCCTCGCAGTAATTCTGGCTGAAGAAACACCCTCTCTGACCTCCAAAGCAGAGTACCGGGAGCACTCTCAATGAAATGGATCCTGGTTGCCATCATTGCCAGTTCAAACACGGTGGGAGACCTGCTGAATACCGCGGGAATGAAGCGGATCGGCGCTGTGGAGGACCTGAGTCTTCGCTCCTTCCT
>QHVR01000797.1 GCA_003223595.1 Acidobacteriota bacterium | reverse complement strand
CGAAGTGGTTTCATCAAGGCGCAAATCAGGGGAGCCTCGGCAAGTATCTCGAAGGCTTCAAACATACGATTGCAGTGATGCAGACCGAGGAAGCGCTGGAGCGCGTCGCTTACGAGCAGGCAGCAGATCTGAGCGACGATGGGGTCGTCTATTACGAGACCCGCTTTGCCCCACTGTTTCACACCAAGAAAGGCTTGAGCCATCAGCAGGTCGTCGC
>QHVR01000273.1 GCA_003223595.1 Acidobacteriota bacterium | reverse complement strand
AACTGAATCAGAAGGCGCACTAGATCAGTAAGGAGAACCGGGTGCCTTCGATCACAGCAGAGTCGACGCGATGGGAAGCCGAACGGGCTGAGTTGCAGACCGTGTTGCAGGCTGCTATTTTTGTCCGCTCGCCGGCGTTGAGCCACCTGCTGTCCTACCTTTGCGAGAAGACCTTCGCGGGCGAGACCGATCAGATCAAGGAGTACACCATCGCGCTTGAGGTATTCGAGCGCCGGGATTCCTTCGATCAGGACACGGATGGCTGCGCAAGCGGTTGCGTGAGTACTACGCGCACGACGGCGTGAGTGATCTGATTCGCATCACGATTCCGGTGGGGCAGTATGTACCCTCATTCGAGAAGGTAGCTGTTTCAGCGCGGGAAGTGCTAGCTCCAGTGTCGGCAGACACGCAGCAAGACGCTCTGGGACGAGAATGGTACCGGCGCAGCTGGATGATTGCCGCAGGAATGGCGCTGCTGGTTGCGGCAGTCGCTACGGGGTTCCTGCTGCGCGAGAAATATAGAGGTAAACCGACGATCGTTCCGGTCGGGCAGACAGCGAGCGAGCCGACCGTCGGTTTGCCGGTGGGAGAAGAGATCCACATCCTGGCGGGCTCGAATCGCAAGTATGTGGATCACGCCGGAAAGCTGTGGGGCCGTGATGCTTTTTTCACGGGTGGGTCGCCAGTAGCAAGTTCGGTGCAGCACATCTGGCGCACGCAGGATCCCATCATTTATCGCAATAGCCGACAGGGAGACTTCTCCTACAACGTTCCTTTGAAGCCCGGGATTTATGAATTGCGACTGCACTTTGCGGAAACCTTCTACGGACCCGAGAGCTCGGGCGGAGGAGGCGAAGGCAGCCGCACGATGACCGTATCGGCCAATGGACAGGTTCTGCTGCATGATTTCGATGTGCTGGCGGATGCAGCGGGCGAGCGCACGGCTGATGTGAAAGTATTCCCGAAGATTTCGCCATCGAGCGATGGCCAGTTACATCTGGCATTTTCTTCGGCACAGAGCGGGAGCGCGATGGTATCAGCGATCGAGATTCTGCCGGGAGTTCGAGAACAAATCCGGCCGGTGCGGATCGTGGCTCGCGATGCGCCTTACTATTCGGATGACAGCCGCTGGTGGAGTCCTGACACGTACTTCAAGGGCGGGCAGCTGAGGGCGAGCCAGGAGCCGGCTGAGGGTACGGACGATCCCGAGTTCTATGAAACGGAGCGCTGGGGGCATTTTTCTTATGCCATTCCTGTCGCGGCGGGGCAGTATGCGATCACGTTGCATTTCATCGAACGGAATAGTGCGGAGACTTCGGGCGGGGGCGCTGAGGATCGGACGTTTGATGTGTTTTGCAATGGAAAGGCGATTGTGCGCAAGGTCAACATCCGCGACAGAGTTGGGGGGAATCGGCCCTTGGTGGTGAAGATTAAAGGGCTGGAGCCTAATGCGCAGGGGAAGTTGCTGGTGGAGTTTGTGCCGGTTACGCGGTATGCGACTGTGAGTGCGATTGAAGTCGTGGCGGAGTAAGAGCCTGTCGAGCTTCGCTACTGGACAGCCGAGGCGGCTGTCCCTACAGAAAGGAACCTGGACAGCCTGAGAGGCTGTCCCTACGTGGCTATTGCTTGCCCAGGATTCCCATCCTCTTTCCCACGTTCTTTAGCACGTCCAACGCTTTTTCTAATTCTTCCTTTGTGTGAGTGGCCGTCATGATCGTGCGGATGCGGGCTTTGCCTTCAGGGACTGTCGGGAAGGCGATGCCTGTGCCCAGGACGCCTTCTTTGAAGAGCTCGCGGGAGAAGTCCATGGTGAGCTTGCCGTCGCCAATGATGATGGGGGTGATTGGAGTTTCGCTGGCTGGCGTCGCTTTGCCTCCGATGTCGAATCCCAGCAGGCCCAATTCTTTTTTCCAGAAGCGCGTGTTGTCCCAAAGTCTTTCCATGCGCTCGGGTTCTTGCTCCAGGACGTCGAAGGCGGCGATGCAGGTGGCGGCGACCGACGGCGGATGCGAGGTGGAGAACAGGAAGGGACGCGCGCGGTGATATAGGAAATCGATTAGATCGCGAGTGCCGCAAACGTATCCTCCCAGCGCGCCGATCGCCTTGGACAACGTTCCTACCTGTATGTCCACGCGGCCATGCATGCCGAAGTGATCGATGGTGCCGCGTCCGTTGCGGCCCAAAACTCCCGAGGCGTGGGCATCATCCACCATCATGATGGCGCCGTACTTCTCGGCAAGATCGCAGAGCGCGGGAAGCGGGCCGATATCGCCGTCCATGGAGAAGACGCCGTCAGTGATGAGCAGCTTTTTGCCGGGCTCAGTTTTGATGCTGGCCAGCTGCTCTTCGGCATGGGCGATGTCTTTGTGACGGAAGACGAGGATCTTTGCTTTGGAGAGGCGCGCGCCGTCGATAATCGAGGCATGATTCAGCGCGTCGGAGATGATGAAATCATCTTTGCCCAGCACAGCGGAAACGGTGCCGGCATTGGCGGCGAAGCCGGATTGGAATACTACGCAGGCTTCGACATTCTTGAACCGAGCGATCTTCTCCTCGAGATCCATGTGAATCTTCATCGTGCCGGCGATGGTGCGCACGGCACCTGATCCGACGCCGTACTTGCGGGTCGCTTCGAGGGCAGCTTCGCGCAGCTTGGGATGAGTGGTGAGTCCCAGATAATTGTTGGAAGCGAGATTGATAACCTTCTTGCCATCGAAGGTGCAGACCGCGGCTTGCTCGTCGTCGAGCACGCGCAATTTGAAGTGCGTGCCTTTGGCTTTGAGTTCGTCGAGTTGGTTGGTCAGGTAAGAAAGGGGGTTGGTGCGGGTTGCCGTGGTCATGGGAGCCTCACGAAATTGTCTGCCGCGGATTCACGCGGATCAACACGGATGGGATGATTCCCAACAGTTTATCTCGTCGTCATGCTCGTAGCGGTTCTTTTGCAAAGGATCGCTGTATCGAGGCGTACAGAGAACCTCGATTGCCCTCGGCATGCCAGCATCAAAAGCCAATCGGGTTGCCCGTGGCGAGGCTGGCTTCGCACAGGCGCTTCATCGCTTCAAAAAACTCTTGCTCCCCCGGCGTGAGGATGTCGCTGGACTGGAGCACCAGATTGACTTCCTTGAGCAGTTCGGGCGTTTGATTGGCGGGCACCCAGTCGCCGGTGTGGGTTCCGTCATACACGACCTTCTTCAGCAGAATGGGGAACTTGGGTCCGGGATTGCCTTGCAGTCCGCGGACGAATTCGCGGACGTTACGGATGCGGGTGATGTTGCCCAGGAACTCGGAGACCAAATACCCTTCGTGTTCGCAGGCTTGTTGCACCCATTTGTCATGGGCATCCCATTCGGCCTGGTCGGGATCGCCGGTTAGCGAGGGGGCACTGCTCTCGTCCCAGGTGAAGCGGTCAGGGAAGGGGTGCGGTTTGCGGGCTTTGCCATCGCGGATACAACTGCACCGGACATAGGCGTCTAGGCTCATCGAAATTCGCGCGAACTATCACCACAGGGGACACAGAGGAGCACAGGGGAATTCACCTTACTCCGTTGGGATAGACCAGGATTTTGCTAGCCTCACCGGTTTTCAGGCGCTCCATGGCCTGGCTGAAGTCTTTCATCGGGATGCGATCGGTGATTACCGGGTGCAGGTTGAGTTTGCCGTTCTTGAGCAAGGCAGTCATCTGGTACCAAGTCTGATACATTCGGCGGCCGTTGATTCCCTGGACGGTGATGCCTTTGAAAATTATGTCTTCGGAAAAATTCAGCGAGATCGGCTTGGAGGTCAGGCCCAGCAGGGAGATGCGTCCGCCGCGGCGCACGATATCGAAGGCGGTGCGGATGGAATCGGGATGCCCGGCCATTTCGAGGACTACGTCGACTCCGAGGCCGCCAGTCTTTTCCATGATGATGGCGTCGACGTCTTCTTTCGCGGGATTCAAAACGTAGTCGGCCTGCATCTCGCGGGCGATCCGGGCGCGATGCTCATTGACTTCGATGGCGAAGACGGAGGTGGCGCCTACCGCTTTGGCGACGGCGATGGAGAATAATCCGATGGGGCCGCATCCGGTGATGGCTACGGTCTTGGCGGCAATTTCTCCGGCGAGAACGGTGTGCACTGCGTTTCCGAGCGGGTCAAGAATGGAGGCGTATTCCTGCGGGATGGCAGGATCGAGCTTCCAGATATTCGATTCCGGGATGACGACGTATTCTGCGAACGCGCCATCGGTATCTACGCCGATAATCTTCACGTTCTGGCAGATGTGGGCTTCGCCGGTGCGGCACTGCAGGCACTTGCCGCAAGCGACGTGCATTTCGGCGGAAACAAAATCGCCTTCGCGAACGCTGGTGACTTCGTCACCGAAGGCGACCACTTCTCCGCAGAATTCGTGGCCCGGAATCAGAGGCGGATGGATGCGGTTCTGCGCCCAGCGGTCCCAATTGTAGATGTGGAGATCGGTACCGCAGATGGACGCCACCTTGACTTTGACCAGCACGTCGGTGCGCCCGAAGCCGGGGATCTTCACTTCACGAACCTCAGCACCCGGCGCTGCCTCAGGCTTGACGACCGCCAGCATGGTTTCCGCCATAAAAGGACACCCAATTAGGCCAAACTTCTATAAAGCACAAAACGTATGATTCTAGCATTGTGCGGGGATTTGCCCTGTGATTCCGCAACAGCGCTGGCCCAGTTTGGCATCGAAGCTTTGTACTCTGTGGAGGCTGCTTGGTGCGTCCTCAATCCGTGGCTGTCCTGCTGGTTTGCGTCTGCGCTCTATTTCCCCCCTGTGCTTCCGCCGCTCCTGTGCAAGTCAAATATAAGGAGGGCATAACCCATGGCTTCCTCGTTCTCACCACAGAGGAGGGAGCTGCCATCGCTTACGGCGACTCCACCGAAGTGGTGCATGGCAATAACGTCACTGCCCATCTCAGCTATCACTTCAAAGACGGTTCGTTACAGCAGGAAGACCTGGTGTTCTCGCAGCGCGGCACCTTCCGCCTGATCAGCTATCACCGGATTGAGAAGGGACCGAGCTTCAAAAACTCGGAGGAACTTTCTATAGATGGACGCTCGGGACAGGTGAACGTTAAGTACACGGATGACAAGGGCAAGGAGAAATTCGAGAGCGAGCGCATGAAGCTGCCGTCGGACCTGGCGAACGGATTGGTGCTGACGATCCTGAAAAATGTTCCCGACAATGCCAAGACGGAGCTTTCGTACGTGGTCGCGACTCCGAAGCCGAGGATCGTGAAGCTCGAAGCGACTCCCGTCGGAACCGAGCCATATACGATTCTTGGGTCGAAGCGCGAAGCGCTGCACTTCGCGATCAAAGTCGATATTGGCGGGGTGGCTGGGGTGATTGCGCCGCTGGTGGGCAAGCAGCCGCCTGATAATCATGTGTGGATCTCGCGGGGGGAGGCTCCCACCTTCGTGAAATCGCTCACGCTGTCGTACATGGGCGGTCCGATGTGGCGAACCGAGTTGGCATCTCCGGTTTGGCCGGAGAAGGGTCAGGAAGAAAAGAAAGAAGAAGGCAAAGACCAGAAGAAATAGCTGACGCATCGGCGCGGTGCGCTTGCGGGGGAAATTTTAGGCCGCTTCCCATGTCTCGCAAAGGCAGCGAGACATGGGGCACGCGGTTACCGGAGAAACATCCGGATAGAGTTCCTAACTCGCGGGCTTGTAGGTTTTGGGAGCTAACGTTTTATACTCCTCCGACTTTCCCCGCGGGATGCTCAGAGTCTTCCACTGACTGGAGCGCAGATGCTTGGCCAGAAATACGATCTGGCCGATGTGCTGCGCGTAGTGGGCGATCTGGCGATTGATCGCCTGGAGAACGGTGTGGGGCTCGCCCCTGATGGTGACCGTACGCATGACATCCTCCGGCTTCAGGGGATCGATGGCGTTGAAGACGCAAGTCCATCCTT
>QHVR01000272.1 GCA_003223595.1 Acidobacteriota bacterium | reverse complement strand
AAATTGCTCAGCTCATTTCTCCCCATCCTCCGCCTCCGGGGGTTTCAATTTTAATGCGCTCGCCCTTGCGCAGGCGCGTGCTGAATTTGCCGGGCATCTCTTCCTGGTGACCATCCTGCCTTGTGATGAACGCCTTGCCGGGAGAGCCATCTGCGCCACTCGCGAGTCCCCACGGCCCACGCTTGCGCCGGT
The DNA here is from genome assembly GCA_003223595.1 of Acidobacteriota bacterium. Taxonomy (GTDB): domain Bacteria; phylum Acidobacteriota; class Terriglobia; order Terriglobales; family Acidobacteriaceae; genus Sulfotelmatobacter. Next base: position 122 of record QHVR01000272.1, on the reverse strand, counting down.
CGGCAAGCAAAGTGACATCGCAATCGCAGAGGACTTCGATTTCGCGCACAATGCCGTCGCCACCGTTGAATTTTCCCCTTCCGCCGCTCCCGGTGCGCAGCGAGTACGAGCGCACGCGCAAA
>QHVR01000271.1 GCA_003223595.1 Acidobacteriota bacterium | reverse complement strand
CGCGGCGTGCATCGGCCACGGCCTGGGCTTGTGTGGTCAGCGCTTGCGAGAGGGTGCTGAGATTGCTGATGCCGTCTTCCACCTCCTGAAAAGCTGTGAGCACGGATTGGCGGTAATTGGCCACGGCCTGTTCGTAGGCGGCGCGCGTCGCAGCCAGGTTGGCCCGGTTCCGTCCGCCTTGGATAATGGGCTCCAGAGCATCGGCTCCAAGGGACCAGAACAGACTCGGGGCGCTAAATAAAGAAGTGATATCCGTACTCTGCAACCCCGCAGCCCCACTCAGGGTGATGTGAGGATAGAACGCCGTGCGGGCCAGCCCCACCTGAGCATTTTCATAGGCGATCTCACGTTCCAGGCTGGCGATATCGGGACGGCGCTCAAGTACGTCCGACGGCACACCAAGCGGCACGGGAGGTGGGGTCACTTTCAGAGGCGCTGGCGCGATGTTAAAACTCGAAGCCGGTTGGCCAACCAGGACGGCGATCGCATGTTCATATTGCGCACGCGATTCCTGCACCAGGGAAGCTTGCGAGAGGGTTGAATCGAGCACCGTAGCCTGCTGGGCAACTTCCAAGCCGCTTGCAACTCCGCCCTCATGCCGTCGTTGCACCAGGTCAAGAGCTTTACGTTGGTAGTCGACCGATTCCTGCACGACCTGGTATTCGGCATCGAGTTCGAGAAGAGTGAAATAGTCGGCGGCGAGTTCAGCCGACAACACCAGCTGCACATTGCCCAGATCGGCAGCGGTGGATTGCAGCGATGCATTCGCCGCTTCTACATTCTTCCGCACGCGGCCAAAGAGGTCGACCTCATAACTGAGCGAAAACGGAATCGAGTACAGATTTTGCGTGTACGGGCGAGGCTGAATGAGAGCCGCGGACGCTCCATTGAGCGGCCGGTTGCCCGATCCGCGCTGTCGCGCCGCGTTGGGGTCAGTCGAAACCTGCGGGAAATAGGCGGCGGTCGCAATGCGGGCCAACGAGCGCGCCTGATTCAGGCGATCGCGCGCCGCGACCAGTGCCTGGTTTGCCTGCAGCAGTTGCTGTTCGTAGCCATTCAGCGTGTCGTCGTGGAAAACCTGCCACCACTCTCCCTTGGGCAGGGTGTCCTTAGGAGCAGCCGGCTGCCACGGAGGCTGGGTCTTCCACGCATCAGGCGCGGTTGCGGGGGCAGAAGGCCTGACGTAGCGCGGGCCCACCGTGCACGCCGCCGTAAGAAGGAGCGCGCTCAGGGCCACAAAGAAAGCCGCTCGCTTCACCGCCCCTTCTCCTTTTGCTGCAAGCCCTGGCGCTGTTCCGGTGCATTTTCTTTTTGCCGTACATTTTGGGGCTGTTGTCCCTGCTGGCTGGGCGACGCCGCCGCGACGTTGACCTGCTGTCCTTCTTCCAGTGAATCAGGCGGATTGATTACAACTTGATCTTCCGCCGAGACTCCGCCCAAGATCTCCAGGCTGGTTCCGTAATCGCGTCCAATGTTGATGGGCCGCAACTGGATTCTTCCGTTTGCATCCACAATCGCGAGCCTCGGCCCTTCGGATCGGAACAGCATCGCATTTACCGGAACCGTGACTTTATTCACGTTCGAACCCACGGCGAAATGAACTTCCCCAAAGGATCCGGGCAAGAGGCGCCCGTCTTTGTTGGGGACGTCCACCTCCGTCAGCAACGTGCGCGTGGTTGGGTCGATCGACTCCGCCGTTCGCGCGATTCTGGCGGTAAATTTCTGCCCCGGGAATTCCTGTAACGTGACAGTGGTCTGCCCGCCCACCTTGATAAAAGGCGCATAGGCCTGGGGAACGCTGGTGAATACGCGCAGGGGATCCACGCGCGCGATATCGAACAATTCCCGGCCGGCGGCGCCGGCTCCGGCATTGATCAAAGCCCCAGGATCTACATTTCTCTTGGTGATGACGCCGGAGAACGGAGCATAGACCCGCTTGAAACTCTCCAACTGCTCCAAGCGGCGGACATTGGCATCGGCGGAAGCTAGGTTGGCCTGTGCCTGCTGGTAGCCGCTGGTCTGCTGGTCGGCTTCCTGGGCGGAAACCGAATCGCTTTTGCGCAGGTTCTGCCAGCGTTCGGCGCTGATCCGGGCCAGTTCCAACTGAGCCACGATCTGCTGTCGTGCGGCGCGGGTCTGGTTCAGTTCCTGATCAACCTCCGGAGTGTCAATGGTGGCGAGCAAGTCTCCTTCCTTCACCCGGCTGCCAATGTCCTTGTACCAGCGCACCAGATATCCGCTGGTTCGCGCATAGATCGGGGATTCTTCGAATGCCTGCAGCGAGCCTGGCAGCACCAGTTCCTCATCCGGCGTTTCTGCCAAGGGATGAACGATGGCAACGGTGGGGATGGTCGAGCGCTCGGTTTCTTTGGCGAGAGCGCGTTCATGGGTCTCGCGGCCAATCAAAGTCATCGCTCCGGCCACCATCAGGATGAGCAACGCAACGCCAATGATCAGCAGGGCTTTCCGAGGGGGAGCTGGAGGAAGTTCCGGGGGCGGCGTCAGGGTTTGCGTCTGATGACGAGACCGCTCTTCCATGGCCGCGATTTCTTCATCGATCTGCGATCGTGTCATGTGCTCGGCGCGTTCTCCGTCGTGCGCACCGTTGCCGCTTTCGGCCCGGCGTTGCCGTTCTCCCACTGCCATCTGCCTCGTTTTATCCTCTCCGCTCATCCTTAATCCAACTTTCTCCCCAGTCCTTATCCTTCCAACTCCTGCGCCCGTTTGCGCTCGCGGCGGCCATGAAAAATCGCGAAGACGCTGGGCACGAAGAACAATGTTGCCACAGTAGCAAACAGCAAGCCGCCGATGACCGCTCTGCCGAGAGGCGCGTTCTGCTCGCCGCCTTCGCCAAAGCCGAGCGCCATGGGCACCATTCCGATAATCATCGCCAGCGCCGTCATGAGCACCGGACGAATTCGAGTGTACCCGGCGGCCACAGCCGCTTTGAATGCAGGCATACCCTCATCCATCTGCTCGCGCGCGAAGCTGACCATCAGAATCGAATTCGCTGTGGCTACGCCCATGCACATGACGGCCCCGGTCAGCGATGGAACACTCAGCCGTGTATGCGTGAGCAGCAGGAACCAGCAGATTCCCGCGAGCGCTCCCGGCAAAGCCGTGATGATGATGAAGGGATCCAGCCAGGACTGGAAATTCACCACGATCAGCAGATACACGAGAACGATCGCGCCCAGCAGCCCCGCACCCAGCCCAAAGAAGGAAGATCGCATCGTGGAAACCTGCCCGCGCATGACTAGATGAGTTCCGCGGGGCAGCTGTTTATCGAAGTCTTGCAGGATCTTATCTGTATCGGCGGCGACGGCCCCCAGATCGCGATCCTGCGTGCTGGCATAGACATCAATAACCGGTTGCACGTTGTAATGGTTCACCGTGGCAGCCCGAACCGAGGGCGCGACCTGCACCAGATTTCCCATCAATTGTGGACCTTGCTGCGAGACCACAGGAATATTCATTAAATCGTGCAGATCAGTCATTCGATACTGCGGGGTCTGCACCGCGATTTGATAGGTGACGAGATTCTTGGGGTTGAGCCAGAAGTTCGGGGAAGTCTGGAAACTTCCGCTCAGCGAAACCAATGCGCTCTGAGCCACTTCTCGCGCCGTCAAGCCGACCTGGGTTACGCGCGTGCGGTCGATGTCCATGTGCAAGGTGGGCAACGAAAGCATCTGCTGCACATGAACGTCGGCAGCGCCGGGAACGTGCCGCATCCGGTTCGCGATTCTTTGTGCAATGTCGTAGTTTTGCAGCATGTTGGTTCCAACCACCTGCACATCGATGGGCGCCGGCAATCCAAAATTCAGAATCTGCGTGACGATGTCCGCGGGCTGGAAGAAGAATTCGGTGCTGGGAAACTGCTGCGGCAAAACTTCACGCAGGTGTCGCATGAGCTCTGCGCTGGGCGGATGATGCTCCGGGTTTAGTCCAATCAGGATCTCGGCATCGCTAGTGCCGATCGTCCCATTGGAACTGTAGGACTGGTTGATGCCTGAGTTGGGCAGCCCGATATTGTCGAGAATGGTTTGCAGCTGTCCGGGAGGAATTTGCTCGCGCAGAAACGCTTCAATCTGATCGCAGAGACGCGCCGTTTCCTCCACTCGCAGCCCGGCACGCGCGCGCACGTGCAAGCGCAGCAATCCGGCATCGACTTGCGGAAAAAAGTCCTCCCCAAGAAACAGGGCCAATCCTAACGAGAGGACGCAAAACAGGAGGAAGCAGGTGGCGAACACTCCGCGATGCTCGAGAGTGGTTTCCAGCAAGGCCTCATAGCCGCGGCGAAAATCTTCGAATTTTCGTTCGAATCCCCGTTGAAATCTGCCGAAAACCGACTTGGGCGCTTCCGCTCGATGCTCGTGGCCGCGCATGATGTACATCACCAGCGTGGGAATGAGCGTTCGCGAGAGCAGGTAGCTGGCCAACATGGCGAAGCTGACCGCCTCGGCCAGAGGCACGAACAGGAACTTGGCGACGCCCGTCAGGAAGAACATCGGCACAAAGACGATGCAGATGCTGAGAGTGGATACCAGCGCCGGGACTGCAATCTGCTGCGCGCCATCGAGGATGGCCTGGCGCATTTCCTTGCCCAGGGCAAGATTGCGCTCGATGTTTTCGATCTCTACCGTGGCGTCGTCTACCAGAATTCCAACGGCCAGCGCCAGGCCGCCAAGGGTCATGATGTTGATGGTTTCGCCGATGGCGCCCAGCAGAATGATGGAGACGAAGATGGACAGCGGAATCGAGATGGAAATGACAATCGTGGGGCGCCAGTCCCCGAGAAAGATCAGGATCATGCAAGCCGTCAACGCCGCTGCGATCAGGCCTTCCCGTAGCACTCCGTAAATCGACCCCCGCACGAATAAAGACTGATCGAATAGCGCGGAAATTTTGAGTTCGGGCGGCAGCGATTGCGATGCTTGCTGCACAATTCCTTTGACCCCGGCCACAATCTCCAAGGTCGACGCTTTGCCGTTTTTGTAAATCGACATCAGCGCGCCGCGATTGCCGTCCTGGCGCACGATGTTGGTCTGCGGAGCAAATCCATCGCGGATATGCGCCACATCGCGCATGTAGAGAGTCGAACCGTTTGTAGTCTTTACGGGAAGATCATTCAGCTCCGCAATCGTCTCTGGCGTTCCATTCATTTCAACGCTGTACTCAATGGGACCGAGCTTCATGGTTCCGGAGGGGAGAATGATGTTCTGAGCATTGACCGCACCCACAATATCGTTGGGCGAGAGTCCGTATTGCTGCAGCTTCGCCAAGTCCAGATCCACCTGGATCTGGCGCAGTTTTCCCCCGTAAGGATAAGGCGTTGCGGCGCCGGGCACGGTCGCGAGATAGGTGCGCAGGAAGTTCTGGCCGAGATCGAACAATTCCTGCTCAGGCAGTGTCTTGCTGCTCAAGCCCAGCTGAATAATGGGAGTGGTCGATGCGCTATACGAAATGATCAATGGGGGAGTAGTGCCGGGCGGCATTCCCCGCACCGAGGTCTGGCAGATGGCCGTAATCTGTGCGATTGCGCCCTGGACATTCGTGCCCGGCCGAAAGAAGACTTTAATGATCCCCAGTCCGTAGACCGACTGGGATTCCATGTGCTCAATGTCGTTGACCGTGGTGGTGATGCCGCGCTCAGAGTTGGCGACAATCCGGTTCGCCATGTCCTCGGGCGACATGCCGGTGTAGAACCACACCACCGAGACGACAGGAATATCGATGTCCGGGAAAATATCAGTCGGCGTGCGCAGGATGGTAATTGGCGTCAGGATCAGGATGACCAGCGCCATCACTACAAACGTATACGGACGCCTTAGGGCTAGAGCTACAATCCACATGAATTACGATCACTCCCAACTCGAACCGAGACACCACCCCAAGCCTGCCCCAAGAAAACTTAGATTCGATACTCCGCGTATCGGATTCTAAATGACTGCGCTTGATTATATGGTAGCGTAGCAGCATGCGCAAAAGGCCGTCTGCCCACCGGAATGGCGTGAATGGGAATGGCAAGCGTCCCCCGGGACGCCCGCGCAGCGAGGAAGCGCGGCTTGCCATTCTGAGCGCCAGTCTCAAAGTTTTGGCCAAAACTGGATTCTCCGATTTCACAATCGAAGAGGTGGCAGAGCGGGCAGAAGTGGGCAAGGCCACCGTCTACCGCTGGTGGCCCGATAAGGCCGCCCTGGTCGCGGACGCGTTCGCCAGCAGCACGGTTAGCAAGCTCCGTTTTCCCGATACCGGGTCCATCTATACCGACCTGAGCCAGCAGATGCGACAGCTGATCAGAGTATTCCGGAGTCGAAGAGGCCGCATCGTGGCGGCCATCCTGGCTGCCGGACAAAGCGAAAAAAACGTGCTCACCGCTTTTCGAGAGCGCTTTATGATGCCTCGCCGGCAAGAGGCCTACGCCACCGTGGACCGCGCCATTGCGCGAGGGGAATTGCGCCGGGGTATCGATCGGGATCTCTTGCTGGATTCTCTCTACGGCCCGGTCTACATGAGACTCCTCATCCAGCATGATTCATTGACGCCCGAGTTCGTCGACCATCTCTGCGAAATGGTCTTGCGAGGTGCGCGTCCGGTCGCTCATGAAATGCAACGGTAAGTGCCGATCATTCGATCGACTCGTGATGTATTTCCTTCTGCGGTCACTCGTTGACGGAGCAAGCTTCTGGCTAACTTAAACACAACAGACGGCGGCCCGGCTGCATCTATTGCTCGTGTCCAACTCTGACCTGACGACTATCCTTCTGCTGCTGTTGCTCCTCGTTTCTCTCGCTCAGTTGCTGGGGCATCTGTTCGTGAAAATTCGCCAGCCCAAGGTCGTAGGCGAGATTCTTGCTGGAGTTGTTTTGGGGCCAGCCCTGTTGGGCAGGTTGCACGTCGCCTCAATGTCTTTGCCTGAGTTGTCCAAGCACCATGCTCCTCTCCTCGACTTCGTTTATTGGATGGGGTTGCTGTTATTGATGTTCCTCTCCGGTGCGGAAACGAAGCAGTTGTTCAGTCGTGAGGAGAGGCGAGAGGTGGGCTGGCTGGCAATTGTGGGAACCGGTATTCCGTTCGCGATTGGCCTGGCATGTGGGCCGCTCTTAGTGGGTACGGCTATTGCAGGGCCGAAAGGGAACAAACTCTCACTAATCATAATTTTGGCAGTCGCAGTGGCCGTCACATCTGTTCCGGTGATCTCCAAGATTTTTGCAGACCTCAAAATTCTCCACACTCGCTTTGCCCGGCTGGTCTTGGGGGTCGCTGTACTGGAAGATATCGTGCTTTGGGCTGCGTTGGCCGTCGCTACTGCCTTGGCCGGGACCGCAGTCTTAGTGCCTCGCCAGATCGCTTATCATCTGATCTCCACGGTTGCATTCTTTGCGGTGGGTCTCACGCTTCTGCCGAGGGCAGTCAAACGAATCAACAAATCGAAGTTCAATGTGCTCGCCCGGCAGGCTCCCGTCTCATACACCCTCGCTGTCCTGTTGGCCTACTGCGTTCTGGCTGGCCTCTTGCAGGTGAATCTTGTTTTTGCAGCATTCCTGGCAGGCTTTGCCGTTGTCCATAAGAAGCGTCGTCTGTTCGCTGATGCACTGGATGCCATCGGGAAGGTATCATTCGCTTTCTTCATACCAATCTATTTCGCCATCGTTGGACTCAAGCTCGACTTGGTACGCGCTTTCTCCTGGCGGATGCTGATTCTATTTCTGGTTGGCACATGCGTGATTAAGTTGCTGTCGGTCGCTCTTGCTGGCCGGCTGGCGGGCTTCCGTGGACTTGACCT
>QHVR01000270.1 GCA_003223595.1 Acidobacteriota bacterium | reverse complement strand
TCGGGCATTGGGGGAAGGATAAACTAACGGGGGTCGCTCAATTGTGGACGCGGGATGGACGAGGCGTCCGCCCCTACACGGGCATTGGGGGTTTCAGGCCTAGATACTTCATCACCATCTGCAGATCCTTCCAGGCTTCGCCTTTCTGGCGAGGGTCGCGGAGCAGGAACGCGGGATGATAGGTGACGGCGAGCTTTGCGCCTTGCCATTCGGGATCGCTGCTGCGGGCTCCTGCGGGCATGAAATCGTAGAAACGTCCGCGCAGTTCCGACATGGGCGCGTTGATTGCGAGCAAGTTTTTGGCGGACACGGCGCCCAGGGCAACGATCACCTTGGGCTTGATTGCGGCAATCTGGCGCATCAGGAAGGGCGAGCAGGTCTCGCACTCATCGCGCTCTGGAGTGCGATTGCCCGGCGGACGGCATTTCACGACGTTGGCAATGTAGACCTCTTCGCGGCGCAGGCCCATAGCTTTGATCATGTTGTTGAGCAATTGTCCGGCGCGGCCTACAAACGGCTCGCCCTGGGTATCTTCGTCCGCTCCCGGGCCTTCTCCCACGAACATGAGATCTGCATGCGGATTTCCCACGCCGAATACGATCTGCTTGCGGCCTTGCTGGTGGAGCTTGCAACGGGTGCAGTCGCCGAGGTCCTCGCGGATCAGTCTAAGCGCAGCAACTGTATCAGCGACGTTCTGCTCGGGATGGACAGTCAAGACGGGCAGCGGATCTGATTCGACAGGCTTGGCGAGAACGGCAGATTTTCTTGGCATTTCCTCTCGGTGTTCGCTTGCGGATTCTCGTAGTGTCGCTTCTTCCAACAGTGGAGTGGCACTCGCGTTGATTGGTTCGCGTCTGTAGAAATCGTAAATGCCGAGTTCGCGATAGTAGCGAACTCGCTCAATCAGAGCGCGACGCAATTCGGGATATTGAATCATTGGCACGGGAGACGTCAGTGAGGATTATACTTTGGCGCTCGCGTGCGAGGCAGGGTCTTCGGCTGCGCCGTTAAGCCTTGACCGAAGAATTGCGAGGCTGACGAAGCCGGAGTACCTGATCCAGTACCCGCTGCGCTACTTCCCACTTGGTGGTCTCCGGGACTTCGACCACGTCATCGCGAGTGATGATGGTGACTGCGTTTCGATCCGCATCGAAGCCGACGCCTTCACGGGAAACATCGTTGACCACGATGGCGTCGAGGTTCTTTGAAACCAGCTTCTGGCGGGCGTTCTCGAGCACGTTCTCGGTTTCCGCGGCGAAGCCCACTAATAGCTGCGTTCCCTTTTTCTGCGAAATGTCTTTCAGGATGTCAGGGGTCGGCTCCAGTTCGAGCGTCATCGGACCTTTCCGCTTCATCTTCTGGCCGGCGGTGGATTTGGGGTGGTAATCGCAAACTGCGGCGGTCTTGATCACAATCGTGGCTTGCGGAAGCAGATTGAGGACCGTATCGCGCATCTGCTCGGTAGACTCCACGCGCGTGAGTTCAGCGGAAGCTGGCGGAGTGAGCGCGGTCGGGCCGCTTACCAACAGAACCCGCGCACCACGCCGTAACCCGGCATCGGCCAGCGCGTATCCCATGCGCCCGCTGGAGCGGTTGGTCAGATAACGGACGGGATCAATCTTCTCGCGGGTAGGTCCGGCCGTGATGAGCACGGTCTCGCCCGCAAGATCCTGCGACGAGCCGAGAACTTCCAATAACGCAGAGACGATGGCGTCGTTTTCTGCCAGCCGGCCCGGTCCCGTCATTCCGCAGGCCAGATATCCCGAACCCGGCTCCACGATCCGCACACCGCGCTTGCGAAGAATCTCCAGGTTAGCCTGCGTGGCCGGATGATTCCACATGTTCACGTTCATGGCGGGGGCGACTACGACAGGAGCCGTGGTGGCCAGATAGAGAGTGGTGAGAAAGTCGGTTGCGATGCCTTGCGCGAAGTGCGCCAGAACGTCCGCCGTTGCGGGGACGACGAGCAGCGCGTCAATGGACTGCGCCACCGCAATGTGCTCGATGGCGGAATCGAGGTTGGGTTCATGCTCCTCGCCCGCAGCAAACATGCCGGTAATGACTTTCTCTCCGGAGAGTGCGGCGAAGGTAAGAGGTCTTACGAATTCTTGGGCGGCGCGGGTCATGACGACCTGCACGTGGATGCCGTGATCCTGCACGAGGCGTACGATCTCCGCAGCCTTGTAAGCCGCGATTCCGCCGGTGATGCCGAGCGCAATCTTCATAAGCAGTTTCGATCTTCAAATTCCGATTGCAGGCTGCTGGGATCCGCAGTCGAAGATCGCCGATGGAGGAGGTTTAATCCTGCCCCAGAGCTTTGTCCAGAGTCTCGGCAGCCTGCTCGGCAGCGCTGCGAGTTTCGGGAATTTCCCATTTCACTTTGCCGGCGCGGATCTCGTCCTGCGCAATGCGGCAGGGCTTGCGGGAATTAGTATCGACGACTGGTGGGGCGCCGGATTGGAGTTGCCGCGCACGCCGCGCTGCGACCAAGATATACCGATAGTTGCTGTCGAAGCCTTCGATCAACTTCATTGGGACGTCCCCCTTGAAACCTGATTATTCACTGCAATCAGTGCCGAGCGTTTGAACCTTGCGTGCCGCAGAACAGGACCGGAGATCAAGATTGTTCCGGTTATAAGTGACTTCGGGGCGCGCATCAATCATACCGCGAAAACTACAAGTGTGCTGGCGGACCCTCGCCACGAAAGGACGCCAGAATGGGCTGAACCTTCGCGCGCACATTTGCCAGGCGGCAACACTCGGCGACTTCGATTTTCTTCTTGTCCTCCTCTGAGCGGGGCAGAGGCGACCTTCGCAATCGTTCCGACAGCACGATTGCACGCAATTTTTCACACGCAATTTCCAGCTTGTCGTTGATCAGCACGTAATCGTATTTGTCGTATTCGGAGATTTCCCGGCTGGCATTCACGAGCCGGCGCTGGATCACCTCTTCGCGGTCCTCGCTGCGATTCCGCAGACGCCATTCCAGTGTCTGCCGGTCAGGAGGCAAAACGAAAATGCTGATCGCGTCGGTGAGAGTCTGCTTGATGTGCGCGGCTCCCTGAACATCGATATCCAGCAAGAGGTCATGGCCATTCTTCCCCGCCTCGCGGAGATAGCGCCTTGCGGTCCCGTAACAGTTGCCGTGCACATTGGCGAATTCCAGGAATTCGCCATCCCGCGCCATCCGGTCGAATTCCTCCATGCGAATGAAGTGATATTGCTTTCCATCCTGCTCGCTGCCACGCGGGGAACGCGTGGTATAGGAAATTGAGAACTCAAGGTTCGGAACGAGTTTCAAGAGGTCGCTGGTCAGGGTAGATTTTCCCGAACCCGACGGAGCCGAGATGATGAAGACGAGCGGCTTCTGTGTCATTCCAGGTTTTGCACCTGCTCGCGTGATTTTTCAATTTCCGATTTCATGGCCAGTCCGGCCTCGCTGATTTTCAGCGCTTCGCCCGCCAGGCCGGAGGTTTTCGAAAGCAGGGTGTTGGCTTCGCGATTCATCTCCTGCAACAGAAAATCGAGTTTCTTGCCGATCTCGCCGCCTTCGTCGAGCAATCCTAAAAAGTGCTGGATGTGAGTCTCGAGGCGCACGATTTCTTCTTGGATATCGCTGCGATCCACCAGCAGCGCGGCCTCCTGCAGGACCCGTTCCTTATCGATGGTGGAGCCGATCAACTCCTGCAACCGCGAGTGCAACCGCTCCGTGTAATTGTGCAAGACCGCGCGGCGATGCTGTTGCACGCTCTTCGCGGCCTCGGCAAGATGCGCCATGCGCTCGCGGAGTTCGCGAACAATCCCGCGACCTTCCTCTTCGCGCATTTGATTGAGACGATCGAGCACCTCGGCCACCTTGTCCATCACGGCGGGCTCAAGTTTCTCCTGGTCCTTGGGGTCGGCGGAGGAATCGAGGGCGCCGGGAATTCGCAAGATGGCATTCAGGTCAGGCATCGCGGCCAGCGAAAACTCGGCGGCCGCAGCGCGATATGCGGCGATGTATCCGCCGACCAGTTCACGATTCAGGGAAAACGTCTCGCTCGACGATCGCTCCAGGCTTAATGACACTTCAATGTGTCCGCGGGCAATCTTTTCCTTCAGCAAGCGGCGGAGTTGCATCTCCAGCGACTCAGTGCCGGATGGAAGGCGGAAGTGCAGGTCAAGAAAGCGATGATTCACCGACTTCAACGAAAGCGAAAACGCCATCCTGCCGTTGGAAGCGGCAGCGCTTGCGGCAGCGTCTTGCACTTCGCCTCGGACCTGGGCAAAGCCAGTCATGGATCGTATGGGCATAGATGGTGTGGGCATAGGGGCGCGGGTGCTCACGTTTCTGCCACCGCTCTGGTCAAGTCGGAACTGGCAAACTGCAGTTCATAGAGGCGGCGATAGGTGCCCAACTTGGACATCAAGTCCTCGTGCGTTCCGATGTCGGCGATGGTGCCGTTTTCAATGACCACGATTCGATCTGCGCGGCGGACGGTTGACAAGCGGTGGGCGATGACCAGGACCGTGCGTCCGCTCATCAGATTGTGCAGCGCCGATTGCACCAGAGCTTCCGACTCGCTGTCGAGTGCCGAGGTAGCTTCGTCGAGGATCAGTACCGGGGCATTCTTCAGCAGAGCGCGAGCTATTGCCAAGCGCTGCCGCTCACCGCCGGAGAGCCGCACGCCGCGTTCACCGATCACCGTATCGTAACCTGCCGGCAGGGCTTGAATGAAATCGTGGGCGAGCGCGGCCCGGGCCGCGCCTTCCACCTCTTTCATCGCAACGTGCGGCTGGCCGTAGGCAATATTGTTTCGCACCGTATCGTTGAACAGGATCGTATCCTGGGTCACTATGCCGATCTGCGACCGCAGCGACGATACGGTGACGTCCCGAACATCGTGGCCGTCCACCAGAATCCTGCCCGAGGAGACATCGAAGAACCGGGGCAGCAGGTGAACCAGCGTGCTCTTGCCGGCGCCACTCGATCCGACGATCGCGAGAATTTCTCCACGCCGCACTTCGAGATTGATATTGTGCAGGATTTCTCGCGAGCCCTCGCCGTCCGCTTGATACGAGAAAGAAACATTTTCGAACTGGATGGCACGCGAGAAGCGCGGCAGGGCTTTGGCTCCGGGCTTCTCGCTGACGAGATCCTCGGTGTCCATGAACTTGAACAGCTGCGAGGAGGCGCCCAGGGCCTGCTGGAAACTGTTGTTGAACACCGCAAACTTTCGCACCGGGTTGTACATGCTCAAGACGGCGGCCACGAAT
>QHVR01000269.1 GCA_003223595.1 Acidobacteriota bacterium | reverse complement strand
CTTACTGCCGGATTTAAGTGGCAACCCGAAATATGGCCGATGGCGTAGGCCATGGTCAGCACGGTCAGGCCGAAGGCCAGCGCCACCCCGGCAAACCCGATGCCCACCGCCGGAAACGATGCGGCCAGGACGGCCGCTCCGCATCCGCCAAATACCAGCCAGAAAGTCCCGAAGAATTCCGCTAATGCGCGTTTACTCATTGGCATAGCAACCTCCGCAAAATTCTAGTTTTGGAACATTAGGACAGGGACGAAGAACTGAAGACGGCAAAAGCCTAGCACAGGGGGAAGGGAACGGAAAGCGGCAGGAATAAGGGCGCTGGGGCAGGTTTCTGGGCAGGTTACGAAGGCTTGGTCTGCAAGCCTTGGGTGGTTGTCCGTTCTGTTCTCTGGATGCTAGGCTCCGAGTAGTGGGTTCTGTTGCCGCCAATCCGGTTGGATCGGGCTCTCTGAGCAGCCGTGTGCTTCAGATGCTGCAGTCCGCCACGGCTGAGGTCTGGGTCAAATTTTTGCTTGCCCTGGTCGGGCTTGGATTGGCATTCGCCGCGGCCTTGTTTTCGACGATCTCACGGGATGCCGGAAATCTCTGGGCCACCCTCATTCTTGCGTCGACCTCGCTGGTGATGGCGACGCTAGTCGGCCTGATCACCGTGCCCTATCTGGCGCGCCGTGTCGCTGTGGAGCGGTTTCGGGAACAGTTCGACTATGACGTCACTCGCGCCGGCATCGTGTATGCGTTGGTCACCCTCGTGATTGCCATTGCCGCGCTGAATACTGGCAATAATCTCCTGTACATCGTAGTTGCGGCCATGCTCGCGGCCATCCTGGTGTCCGGGTACGTTTCTGCCGTGGTGCTGCGTTATCTCGAACTCGACATACAGTTACCGGAACATGTGTTCGCAGGCCGGCCCGTGCTCGGCCGGATTATCCTGCACAATCCACGCCGCTGGCTGCCATCATTTTCCGTACGGGTGGTCTCGTCTCGAAAGAAGCGGAAGAAGCCCGCAAAGGCTTGGCGCTGGGAAGCCGCGACCTTTGCCTTTCCTTTAAATCGACCGGCAGAACAGCAATGGCTCAAGTTGCCCGATCGTCGCTTGCGTCGCGTACTGGTCCTGCCGCCGCCTCCGGGACTGTTTCAGGGGATGGCGTACTTTCCTTTTCTGCCGCCCCAAGCCGACGGAGTAGCCGATCTCGAGTTAAGGTTCGATCGCCGCGGGTGTTATCGCGAGGACAGCTTCGGCCTGGCTACGGGATTTCCCTTCGCCTTTCTGACCAAGACACGCCACGTGTCTCTGCGACGTGAGATTCTCGTCTACCCGCGAATTGAAACCACGGGCGAAATCTTTGAGGTTCTGCCTCTGGTGCGCGGGGAATGGGAGAGCTTCGTTCGTGGGCGCGGTTCGGATCTCTACCGCATCCGCGAATATCTTCCGGATGATTCCGCGCGTCACGTGGACTGGAAGGCCACTGCCAAGTCCGGTTCGCTGAAGGTGCGCGAATTCGCCCGCGAGGATGAACGCAAACTGGCGATTGTTTTCGACAACCCGGTCGCAGGCACGATCTCGGAGGAGAATTACGAAGATGCCGTGCGGATGGCGGCGTCGCTGGCGTGGCACTTCTCCCAGCACGAAGCCGAGGTCTCGTTCATGCTCCCGGGATCGCCCACAATGCGCGACCTTGACGAATTTCTCGCTGCGCTGGCGGTGGTTAAGCCTCTCGGCGTTGTGCCGGCGAAAGATCCACTTTGCGAGATGGACCTGGAATCAGGTGATCAGTACAACCTGGTCGTGACCTCCCGCAGGCGGGGAACCGTTCCTAATGCCTTGTGGAATTCGTCTTATTTCGTGTTTGTAGCCGAATCCCCTTCGCCGATGACAGGTCGCTGAACTCCGCCTTCGGTTTCCAGTCCGGGGGCTCGGATTTCCTATCTTGCGCAACCTTTTTCGCTTGGCGTACATCTGCTCTCCGGCATATACTCGCGCCCCGGTAGATGCTTTTGGGCCAGCTCGGACGTGCGTATCCCGGGAGGACAGAATGCTTGTTTGCGACCTGATTAAAGATCAGGATACCTACCAGGCCGAACTCGGCCACTCGGTTTTGGAAACGGTTTGTGCCATGGTCGAGCGCAACATCGGCGCCGTCCCGGTTATTCACAATGGAAAGCTGGTCGGAATTTTCTCCGAACGGGACCTCATGCGGCGGGTTGTCGCCGAAGGTCGTGATCCCCGCGCCACCTGCATGGCGGAGGTCATGACCGACGATCCCATGACCATCAGCACCAACGAGGACCTGGAGAATTGCATGACGCTGATGCGCCGGCACGGGTTTCGCCACCTTCCGGTCTGCCATGAGGGACAACTCGTGGGGATCGTCTCACTTCGCGACATTCTCCTGCACGACCTCAATGAAAAGGATGACGAGGTTCGCATGATGCGCGCCTATATCCACTCCATGCCGGACGCGTAGGGCTCACACACTGCGCGGGAGGCATTTCTCCTGGCTGTCCCTGCGCGCAGGCGCCTCCTGCTGCCCTTGCTGTTCCCTTTAGCACGAAAGTAACTTGCCCCTCCTGTGCCGAACAGGTAACGTTACCTGCGATTACCCCGGTGCATTGAACGATGGGTTACGAACAGATACCTTTGCTGCATCGGGCGAAAACTGCGCGCCTGCACATTCCCGGGCATTGGGGCGGAACGTTAGGTCGCATTGTGGCCTAAGTAACCTGAATGAGCGAACAAATTAAGCCGTTCTTTTACGTGCTATGGGCGATCCATCCCATTGTTGAGGTGGGCATCGCCGCGCTCATGGTCCGTCGGGGGCTTCTGCGCCAGTTCAAATTCTTTTTTGTATATATCCTGGCTCAGTTAGTCACTTTCGCCGTGCTCTTTCCCGCTTACGTCTGGAGAAGTTATAACGCGGCCTTTTCCCTCTACTGGTGCCTCAACGCAGTGAGCGTCACCTGCGGCTTTCTGGTCATTCACGAGGTTTTTGTAGACGTTTTCAAGTCTTTCCACACTCTGCGCGACCTCGGCACTGTCCTGTTTAAATGGGCCGGATTGGTGATGCTGCTAGTGGCGGGGGTGGTCTCGGTTTCGACGAATTCTTCGGAGATGCCGCCCTGGGAGCAGGCCATCATAACGTCGCAGCGCTGCGTGCGAATTATCCAAATTGGCATGGTGCTGTTCTTGCTTTTCTTTGCCCACTACGTGGGTGTCTCGCGCCGGCAGCACAGCTTCGGAATGGCTTTGGGATTTGGCTCCTTCTCCACGGTGGAGTTGGTGCTGATTTCGTCTTGGGTCGGAAATCACTTCAGCGGGCCCACCATCAGCCTTTTAAACATGATCGCGTACAATTCCACTCTTCTCTTGTGGCTTAGCTATGTTGCAATCAAGCGCCCAGCCCGCGACGGTACTGTATCGTTGCTGCAACCGCAGCGTTGGGAGCAGAGCCTCACCGACATCCATCACCCGCTGCCCGCCGACTCGCTGATACCTATGTTTGAGAGCATGGTGGATCGTGCGTTATCGCGTACCCCGGCCGGGGCCGATCTGTCCCTAGCGGTTCCCGAGCCGAGTGCGGAGAGGTTGAAGGCGCGAGCGGCGGCTGCACCTGACAGCTTCGCGGGAATCGGAAGGACTGCGGGCAAGAGCTGATCGAATTACACCAACTCCCATCCTTAGAGGCGCAAACCGCTTTGTTCGGATTTCGTAAATTCGCGGACGCGCCAGCCGACAGCTATTCCACTCCGGCGGCAAGTTCCAGATAACCTTTCAGCTTTAATCGCAACGTTATGGTAGAGAGATTGATACGTGTGTCAAGCGGACTCGTGTGGGAGTGTGTCCGCGACGAAATTCCTGCACCCAATAAAAAAAGCTTGAATGGGGGCTTGACAGCTACCCTATAATGCGGCACCGCGTGAATGGCAATCGGGTGAAAACCCTAAGCGCGGTAAATAGGAGACCAACCCATGAAACGTACGATCAGGATCGCTGTCCTGATGGTAGGACTAGTGGGCACATTCATCGCAGCTGCCGTCCAACAGGTTCCCGCCGCGGACGGCGGCCCGCTACTTCTGTGCCCACCAAAATCAAAAACATGCAAAACAACTCCTGCTCGGCCAGTAGAACCCAGACAGGACGCAACCACAAGGTAACGAAAGTAACCTGCCGTAACTGTAACTTCGGCCGATCACCAGGGCTTGCAATCTTCGGGCTGGCGGACCAAATAATCCGCGCAGCCCTTATTTTTTGCAATGAGGAATGAGCAATGAGCAATGAGCTTGAACTACGAAGTGGATGGTTTTTGGTTACGGCTCACTGCTCGCAAGTTGCTTCCGCAGTTCATCCGCCGAAAACACTGGCGGCTGACAGGCAGAGCCCGAGCAGAGTACTGCGCACGACCTGCCGTCCCGAAGTGCAGGCAGTTGCGGAATGGTGTCTGCCAATGCTGGAGGGAGATTTTCAGGCACGGCCTGGTTCTGTTTCAGCCGTATAACGGCCTTGCTGAAAGCGAAGGGCGCTACGGCTCTGGCATACAGCTGATTCGCAGTTGCTTCGTCTTCTCCCTCAATGATCACCACCTGTATCGGGCTCTCAAGGAAGTGCAGCGTCGCAGTCCCATATGTTGCCGCAAAAATCCCAAACTGTTCCGCCACTGCAGCGAACGTCTCCAGCGTCTGCTCTGCCTTGGCCCGGTAATCCGCCTGCCCGGTGAGATGATGCAGTCTCAGCAAGGCAATGGCGGCCATGGGATTTCCGGCGGGAGTAGGGGAGTCCTGCAGGGGTTTGCGCCTGGTTGCTAGTACGCCGAGATTCTTGCCATTGGGATCCGGTTCGCTGTCGAAGAATCCCCCTCCAGTGGCGTCGAAAAAGCGCGTCACCATCGAGTCCACGATTGACTGCGCAAACCGGAAGTAGCTCAGATCCGCCGTCGTTTCGTACGCATCCAGGCAGGCCAAAGCGGTGAAGGCATAATCCTCGAGCATTCCGGGAACTTCCCGATGCTCCGCATCCGGATCTGAGTAAGCCAGTACGTGCAGCAATGAGCCCGAGCTTTCGTGGGTGCGGTGAGCTTGAGCGAGCACGCGATCCAGAGAGCGCAACGCAAACCGCCGCGCGTCCGGCAGATTCAGGACTCGGGCGGCTTCCAGGTAGGCCGAAACGCACAGGCTGTTCCATCCCACGTAGACGGTCTTATCGACGTAAGGCGCCTGACGCTTCAGCCGTGCCCCGTACATTTTCTCTTTGGCCGAGTTCAGTAATTGCTGAACTTTCTCCGCAGCCAGATTCATCCGGCGCGCAATCTCGTCGATGGGCGCACGCACATAGAGCACATTCTTGGCGGGGTTGTGATGCATTTCGCCGACTTCGTTGATGTCATAGTGCAGGGCCGCCACAGTGGCTTCTTCTTCCGTAAGCGCCGCCTTTGCCTCATCCAGCGTCCAAGTGAAGTAGTCGCCGTCATCTTCCATTGAAATGTCGGCGTCCTGCGAGGCGTAGAATCCGCCGCGCTCTTGGTCACTCAGCCACTCATCCATCCATCGAATGATGTCGCGCGCGACCTCCGCGAAGAACTGTTCACCTGTCGCTTGGTACCCGTGCACGTAATTTTTCAGCAGTTCGGAATTGTCGTAGCACATCTTCTCGAAGTGGGGCACAACCCAGCGCTCGTCGACCGAATAACGGTGAAACCCTCCGGCCAGCTGGTCGTAAACTCCGCCGCGCGCCATGTGCTCCAAAGTAGTGACGATGACCTCGCGGAGCCGGCTGGAATCTATAATCGCGATCGGTTCGCCGGCTGAGCGCAGCTCGCTTGAATCTTGCCTATGCGCATATCGCTCAATCAACAAATCCAGCGCCGAAGGATGCGGAAATTTCGGTGCTTGCCCAAAGCCTCCATGCTGCGGGTCAAACATCTTCAATGCCGATTCCTGAATCGCGGTAATCACGGCAAACGAAATGCGCCCATCGCGGCCCGCAAAGGACTCGGACTGCGAAATGGCGCTCTCGACCATCGCGGCCTGCTCGACTACATCTCCATGCTTTTCTTTGTAAGCGTTGGCGATGCTCAGCAGCACGCGGCGAAAGCTCGGGCGTCCATAACCATCATTGGGCGGAAAGTAAGTGCCGCCGTAGAAGGGTTTGCCGTCCGGAGTGAGAAAAGCGGTTAAGGGCCA
>QHVR01000409.1 GCA_003223595.1 Acidobacteriota bacterium | reverse complement strand
TTTCGGCGGGCGAGAAATCTCCAGCTAATTCTCCCGCGGTAGGTACCGTTGCGCGCAGCAGACCGGTGTCCAAAGTCTGGCGGAAGTATTCGAAACCAGTCCAAAAGAACAATTTCTCGCGGCTCTTGTTGAAGTTGGTGCCCGGGATGATCACCGGTCCACCAAACGTCCCGCCCGGGTAGTAGTAGGAATTCGCAGGTTGCTTCACGCCGCTGTGATTGTTCAACCAATCATTGGCATTGAGAACGTGGTTGCGAGCGGAGAAGAACGCGCTTCCATGGTAACTCTTGCCGCCAGCCTTGGAGACCGACGTGATCAGGATGGGACCTTTTTGATTTTCGGCGGAGAAGTTCGAGGTCAGGACCTTAAACTCCTGCAGAAATTCCGAATTCGGATTTACGGGAGTGTCGCAGTTGCAGCCGGGGTCAGAGACGTGCGCGCCGTCTGACGTGATGTCGAGCACGTTCACCGGTAATCCGTTATAGGAGTAGGCAGCATTGAGCGGGCTCTGGCTGCCGGAGTCGCCGTTGGCATTGATGCCGATGGTCTGACCGTTGTAATTGGACTTGTTCTGGGTACCGTTGGTAATGCCGAAACCTGGCACGATCTTGATGTACTCGGCGGCATTGCTGCCCACCTGGGCAAAGTTCTCGAGCTCTTTTGTCGTCAACGCAAACGACTTCTCGCCGGAGTCGAGGGTGGCGATCGAACTCATTTCCGCGTTGACCTCGACGGTCTCGGAGGTGCTTCCAACCCTTAATGTCACGTTCAGATTGCGCCGCTCGCCGCCGCCCAGCCGAACATCCTGCGCTTTGTAACTCTCAAAATTCGCAGCTTCGACCGATAGCGAATAAGAACCGACAGGCACAGATGCGAAGCTGTAATATCCCTCGGAATTGCTCACCGTATCGCGGGTCGAGCCCGAGGCCGTATCGGTCAATGTGATCTTTGCGCCCGGCACAACGGACTGTGATGGATCTGTGACGACTCCCGTCAGGGTGCCGAAAATGCCTTGCCCCCACAAGTTCACGCCCACGAGCAACGTGACCAGGCAGGCCACACCCGCCGCTAACTTCAACGTTTTCAACATAAACTTATCTCCAGGAGTTCTGAGTGACGGTTGTCAGGTGCCAGGTGCCGGCTGAGGGAGGGAACGCCCCGGTCCCGTCCCAGTCCGTCTAGATGTTTGAGATTAGTGTGTTTCTACTAGCCTGGGAGATTACGCACTGTAAGGCCATGCGTTGTCAAGAAGAAAATCGTTTTTGTGGAAGTTGTGACGTTAGGTGCGTACGCTCGTTCCACGTTCCGCAGCAGCCTCAGCCCTGGTTACTGGTAAGCACGGGCCAATGGCGAGGCGGTTGGGATTCGCATATCGATGCGTTCTGGCACAACCTCGAGTCAAATTTAAGCCAATACAAAATATGGCTGGGCAATTCTCCGGTGCACCTGAGGTCATCTACTGTGACTCAGTCAGATTCGACGCAGGCAACCAAGTGCCACAACGGTCGTTTGCTGGAGTGCATCTAATTTCAACCACGGTGCACCAGGATCACTCTCCCGGCCGTGGTTCAAGATGATGAATCCGTTTCGATGGCACGTTGTAGCGCTGACTATGACAATGCTCGCCGGGACGGCAAAGGCGAACGCCCAAGCGGCAAAGCCCGTATCGAACCCCAGCCCGAACTCCAGCCTTCAAGAACAATCCCAAGCGCCACCCGAAACTGAGGGCTTGATTGACGAGTCCGCCCCACAAGGAGAGACGTCTAAGCCGATTCTCGATAGGCGAGATCGGGTTTTTTATCCGGGAGATACGGAGCGGCCAAGGCCTCTCTTACGCAAATTGTTCCTGAACATTGTGCTCGATCAGAAAGACATCTTCACCAGCCCCTTCCATGCAAATCGGCACAATGCTTTGGAATGGCTGCTGCCCCTTGGTGTCACGGGAGCATTGATTGCGAGCGATACTCATATCGCGAATGCTTTTGAAAACAGCCGGGGTCAGGTGCGATGGGGTGGACGGATTTCTGATATCGGGGCGTCATACACATTGATCCCGATCGTTGCGGGCTCCTATGTCTATGGAGCATGGCGGGACAATCCGAAAGCGCGCGAAATCGGTGTCCTCGGAACGGAGTCGCTGCTCGATACCTTAATCGTAGCGGGCGTGTTGAAAGAGGTCTTTCGGCGCAATCGTCCTGACGAGAAAGACCCCGGCCATTTTTGGGGCGGAGGAACTTCATTCCCTTCCGGTCACGCCATTCAAGTATGGTCGATCGCATCCTTGCTGGATCACGAATACAAACGGAAGAAGATCATTGGTATAACGGCCTACAGTTTGGCCGGCATCGTGAGCGTAGCGCGAATTGCAGCGCAGAAACACTTCGCTTCGGACGTCGTCGCCGGCGGCACTATGGGCTGGTTCATCGGCCGCTACGTTTATGACACGCACATGAGCCACCTCGCGCACACGCACGCGTCGTTAATGCCAATGGTTGTGCCTTTTGCCGAACCCTCGAAGAGGGCTTATGGCGTCACGCTGCTGTTCGATGGGGCGTCACATATTCATTGATCCTGAGTTGCAATCCAGCAAGTCGTCGGGTGATCGATCTTGAATCCCCGACCGATTTTGCTGCGCGGACCGACCTCACCTTGCGTTGTCGCGTTCCACGCACCCAGGAGTAGATTCTTGTTGCCCGGAAACCTGGACGTATGCCAGATGGAGTTGAGGCCATCGAATGTATTCTGGCGCGGTGCGGCAGGTTCTCCGTTTGTAAAAAGTATGGATTGAGAGTCGATCTGGGAAACGCGGTGTGTGGCAGGATCGATCGCTAGGCTATGGACCGCGTGTTGAACGTGGAAATCTTCCAGCTTTCTGTAGTGATCCGGATCGTCCTCGTGAAAACAGCGATTGCTCCGCTGTAGCTTTTTTTCATCCATGGCGAAGCAAGACCCCGATTGCTCCGGCAACAAGGATAAGCACAGGTTCAGGCACCTTCTTGAGAACCAGCAGCGCAGCAAGCGTCACCACACCAATGAGGATCGTAGGTACATCAATCAAAGCACGCCGGCTTAGAATAACCGCAGCTCCCGCGATAGCACCGACGGCAGCCGCGGTTACGCCTTGTACGAACGCTTTCACTTGAGGGTTCTGGGCAAACCGACGGTAGTACGGTGCTAAAAAAATGACCAGCAAGTACGGTGGCAAGAACACAGCGAGAACCGCGGCACAGGAACCAAGAGGGCCGGCAACTAGATATCCAATGAAGCCTGACGTTATGACGATTGGCCCCGGCGTAATCATGGCTACCGCTACTGCATCGAGGAATTGACGTTCGGTCAGCCAATGGAACCTGCCTACAACTCCTCCATAAAGAAATGGGACAATCGCCAGGCCGCTCCCAAAGACGAACGCTCCCGCCTTTAAAAAGTAAAAAAAAATCGACGTAACGGTTCCGGCAGAGAAGGATCCAAATACTCCACCAATCACTGGAGTCAATGCCAAAACACGGGCGATCTTCTCCCGCGGTTTCGGTGGGGCCTTCACGACGACTGCGATGATTCCCGAGAGAATGAACAGCCACACGATTTCAGACTGAGTCCATACTGTAGTCACCGCAACCAGCAGAAACAGCGCCCAAAGCACGTAGTCCCGCCCGATCGTTTTGATGATTAGTTTCCACGCGCTTCGCACGATGATCGCGCTGACGGCGGCCCCGATGCCATAAAACAGTCCCTGAATCCACGCAAGTTGGCCAAAGTGCACGTACGCTGCCGCCAACGTCAGAACCATCAAAAATGAAGGAAGAACGAACGCGACTCCCGCAATCGTTGCTCCCCACACGCCGCCATGAAGCCAACCGATGTACTTGGCCAACTGCGCAGCCAGTGGGCCCGGACAAAGCTGGGAGAAAGCGAGTCCTTCAAGGTAATCTTCTTTCGATACCCATTTCCTCTCGTCTACGAGATCTCGCTGCATGTAGGCGACCAGCGCGATCGGACCACCAAATCCCACAGCGCCGAGACGAAGAAAGTACAAGAACAGGCCTCCCGTGGTGCAAGGCAGCGAGATCTTCTCTGATTCGTCAGGCTTTGCCACTGTCATGGACAAGGATGTTTTTCGATTCCTTTGCAGAGTGAGCCGATCACTTCTTACCAAGTTGATCGAGGCCAGCCTTGAACCCGGCAGCCAGCTTTTCTGCCGGCCCTCGCCCCCAATAGTGGAGGAAGATAACAACCGGTTGCTCTCCGATCATGTGGTGATGGATCGCTACTACATTTAGTCCGCTTTTGCGCAAAGCTTTGAGAACGGGTGCAACCTCTCCCTCAAGCATTGCTACGTCGCCCGCGATAACGGCGTCCTCCTGAGTACCGGTAAATGCCGCCCACGTATTCAGTCCCATACGGGAGTTGATTACAGCGCCGTGTTCTTTCATGTCGAGATCGTCGCGTCCCACGGTGATCTTGTAGACATCACCCGACTGTTCGCCGTCATGCCCTACGATTTTGGCAAGCTTCGCCGTGTCCATCGGTGTGCCCTTTGCAGAAAACGGCGTTACCGCCGGTGCTGTAACATGGCCAATTAAGTCCAAACCTGGCTTTACACTGTGCGCCAGCTCAGATGCCTTGCCCATGCCATGGACGTGCATGTAGTACACGTGTGGCTCGTCCCAGAAGAAATGGTTGTGCAATGCGGTGACCTCAATCCCGTGGTCGAGAAGCGCCGACATCACAGGATTCACCTCGTCCTGCAATAGAACCAGGTCGCCCATCATCACATCCATTCCGTCCGACGCCTTGGTCAGCGAGACCCAGCCACCAAAACCAAACGGCGTTGGTGTCGGGACGCCCTGAATAGTCATCTTGAGATCATTCCTTGGAATATTGACCTTCAGCACACCACCCTTGAAGTCCCCTTTACGGTCGAGCACCTTCAAGACATCTTGATAGTCGGAAGGCAGTTCCTGTGCGATTACCACACCTGAAGTGCAGAAGGCCAGCGTCACCAATGTCAATCTAAGCGAGTGAAACATAGAGCCATCCTCCGTTGTTATCCTCTGGATCAGGGTTATTTCCGGTTTTTGCGCAGTGATTGGTAGAGCCCCTGCGCCAATTGCATCCCACACTCGAGCAATTCTGCGTCGTTCGCAATTGTTTGCGCCCAGCCCTTCATAATTTCGTCGATACCGAAGCCCTCTCTGCGACCGAACTTGTCGTCGAAAATGTCAGCGTCATGGACGATCTCGCCCATGACTGCCACACTCTTGTCTTTAATCCGGAAGACTTTGATTAGCGTTTCAAACGTGCAGTGGTCACCTCGATGACCAAAGCCGTCTTCGTACATGTCGTATGGCACGGCCCCGTTTGGTCTCTGCTTTTCGGTTGCAAAGGCAAACTTTGCTTTGGGATCAATAAACTTTCGAATGAGCCAGGCGCTCATCACGCGATCAATACCCGGTCGAGGGCGCGTGACCCAGGTCCTGTTCCGGTACGAGGAGCGAGACACGGTGTGGAACTCCGAGGATAGAAATGCGCGAGTTGGCTGTTCGAGCGCGGCCAAGCTCTTCTCGACCTGTTCACGGAGAGGACTTCCGAAGAAATCTATAGAGGCAATCTCCTGGAAACGACGACGCAGTCTTGTGGGATCGGGTCCGCGACCCTGCCGCCTGGTCCCCCTAAGATCTTTGAGCAGTTGGCGGTAGTCAGCGGTTCTCGCATTGGTGAACCGCTTCTGAAATTGCGGTCCGCTGTAATTGTCGATGGACTGGACCTCAAGCACTGAGGCGTCTCCGTTAGACCCGCGAATCGTCATCGCAAGCCATTCAAACTTTTCTTTATTCGCAGGATCGTTCGGGAGCAGGTATCCAGAATTGCCAAGAGGCAGCGATCCGTAACGCTGCAATTTCCTCCAGACGGATACGCGCAGGCTGGCCCCCTTTTTAGGCAGACTGAAAGTGAGTAGCAGCCATGGCGGAGCCGCAGATTGTAATGATACGTTCATTCCAGACCATGTTATACCTCTAACGCCGTTATCTACAAACCAGTAGACAATACATTTCAGCTTCGGTTCCTGTGACGCTCCGGTCGGGCTCGGAGTCGACTAGATTACAGGCCCCGTGACGTGACAGAAGGGCAGTTATTCCCGAACTCAGAGGGGTTCGATGCCACATGGGTTACGGCGTTCAGGGACAGTGCGGCCATCTTTTTGGATGAATTGGCGTCCAAATCAGCTTTTGTGGCATCGTACAAGATACAGCCTATGCACTATTCGATATCGACGAGAGTTTTCGCGACGATACTGCTCGTTGTTGTGGGCGCACCTATTGTGTGCCTTGCGCTGCCGGCGACTATTTCACCAGGCCCTATGCCGGGCGGGTGCCATGGTCATCATGAACCGGTACCGCTGCCTAGCCACAGCTGTTGCTATGCCAGACCTCAACTTCCTGCTCAAATGCAAATTGCTCCGTTGCTGGCGCCGGTGAACCTGATTAGGCGGGATGTGAGTCAGGTCGGCGACAGCGGTGTTAATGTCGTTTTCAACACTCGCGTGCGTGCCGATTCTTCTCCTCCGCCTCCATCCGTACTCCGTATCTGATCCCTCCATTTCGTTCGTAGTGACTGAATTCGCGGGGCGGAGCTAGGTTCGCCTGCGAAACCTCATATATGTGGAATGGAGCCATTGTGAAAATTGCTTACAAGGCTGTTGCCGTCATATTTCTATTTACGCTAGTGAGTGGTTGGGCTGAGTCACAAGTCGTGCCAGCCGAGCAGACCTCGCCTGGTCATGACTCTCACTCGCAGAAGTCCGCTCCTGACCAGGAGATGGATCACATGCAAATGCCGGGAATGCATCAGCACGAAATGAAAATGGATGAGAAACCGAAAACCTTCATAGAAGAAATGCAGCATCACAGCGTGTCAGGAACGAGCGCGGAGCCAAACTCGACACCCACGCCAATGCTGATGACCATGAAAGGCCCGTGGATGCTGATGTTCCATGGCGAGGCATTTCTGAACGCCCTGCAACAAAGTGGCCCACGTGGATCGGACAAAGTATTCTCAACGAATTGGTTTATGCCAATGGCTCAACGGCAACTCGGGCGAGGTACCCTAACCGTGCGCACAATGCTGAGCTTTGAACCAGGCACGGTGATCGGGCGGTTCTACCCAGAATTGTTTCAGCAGGGAGAAACTGCATTTGGCAAACCAATCGTCGATGGCCAACACCCGCACGATTTCATTATGGAGTTGGCTGCTCTTTACGACTTGAAAGTCGGGGAAAACGGCCTGCTCTCGTTCTATTTTGCTCCGATGGGAGACCCGGCTATGGGTCCGACAGCGTACCCGCACCGGGCATCTGCGTCGGAAGATCCGATCGCGCCACTCGGCCATCATCTCCAGGATTCAACCCATATCGCAGACGACGTGATCACGGCTGGATTCACCTACAAGATTGCAAGGATTGAGGCTTCCGGCTTTCATGGACGCGAGCCGGATGAGTTCCGCTGGGACATCGATTCGGGCAAGGTCGATTCGTGGTCGGTCCGCGCAACGGTGAATCCCGCACAGAACTGGAGCGCGCAGTACTCTTTGGCGCATCTCACCAGCCCCGAGGAGCTTCATCCCGAAGAGGACCTGCAGAGAATGACTGCATCAATCATGTACAACCGCCCGACGGCGCGAGGAAATTGGGCCAGTACTCTTCTCTGGGGCCGAAACCGGACGCTAGACACCGGGCTGGTCTCGAATGGCTATTTGGCGGAGTCTACGTTTCGGTTCGCTGAACGCAACTACGTTTGGGGACGTATCGAAAACGCGGATCGCACAAACGAATTGCTCCTCCCAAACCAGTTCGAGCCCCCAAATCTTCAGGAGAACAGCATCGGGCGCGTGCAAGCTTACACCGCTGGGTATGCGCACGATGTGGATCTGATCCCGCACGTCGCAACCGGAATTGGAGCTCAGATAACCCTCTATAACAGTCCGGACCCACTGAAAGCAGCGTATGGAAATCACCCCCTAGGCGCAGTGATCTTCCTGCGGTTTCGGCCGTTCGGGAAAGAACGCTGATCGCGCGGGAGACAATGGTGACCGTGACCAACTACACCTGAGGATGTGACGGCGATCACAGTCACTTGAGTCTTGGGTACATAGGATTAACGCAGTTCTTACTCGTGAACCTTCGTTTCAAACTCGTTGCTTTGCTACTCCTGGTCGGGATCCTTGCTGGTGCGGCTTCAGCGCTATCGCCATGCTGGATGAGTTCATTCGGCGCTTCTAAGCATTCATGTGTGCCGCACTGCCCCATGATGGCAATGAAGCTTGCCACTTCGGTTTTGACGAGTAACAGTACACAAACTCTAACTTGCTGCGAGGTGTCTCCGGCGAAAACTGAGCCGGTTTCGCCTTCGCTAATGACTGGCGATCTTTCGAGGACTGCACCAGCGGCGATTCAGGTCAGCGCACTTGTGGTATCGAATCCAGTTGCGGTTCGTTGGTCCGACGCAGCCCCTCCCACAGTA
Source organism: Acidobacteriota bacterium (assembly GCA_003223595.1). Classification (GTDB taxonomy): domain Bacteria; phylum Acidobacteriota; class Terriglobia; order Terriglobales; family Acidobacteriaceae; genus Sulfotelmatobacter. The sequence continues at coordinate 16,420 of QHVR01000409.1, read as the reverse complement.
GTTGCTCCTTCCCAAGCCGCACTCTGCACATTCCTTATTTAATCTCCGTTCTCCTCTCTTTGTAGCTGATCAGGCGCTGGCGCCTGTTTGTTCACACGCTTCTTACGGGAAAGAGAGAATTCGATGATCAGGAGAGTATTCATCCTCGTCCTGCTGGCTGCGACCGCTGGCGCTGCCGGCGCCGCGGACGACGCCACCAGGTCCAAGATCACAGCTCGGGTGGTTAGCCCTCAAACGACGCTCGCTTCCGATCAGAGTACGTTGACTCTAGACGATGTTGTGCGGACGGCTCTCGCGAAGAACCCTGCCGTGCTGAGTGCGGCTCACAGCGTGGCAGCCCAACGCACGAAAGTTCCACAGGCCAGAGCTTTGCCGGAACCGACTTTCGGCATCGGGTGGATGGGGAACCCGACACCGTTCAGCGTGCAGGCGGGGGATCCATCGAGCTATCGCAGCGTAAGCGCCATGCAGATGCTGCCTTTTCCTGGCAAACGCAGCCTCCGTGGGCGGATTGCCGGTAAAGAATCCGATGCCAGCCAGTGGGACCTGGAAGCAGTTCGCCGGCGTGTGGTCGCCGATGTGAAAGCTAGTTACTACGACTACTGGTATTACGACAAAGCACTCCACACCACCGAGCAAAATCGTGATCTCTTAAGCACGCTGTCTCAGATCGCGGAAGCCCGCTACCGTGTCGGCAAAGGCATGCAGGCCGATGTGCTTCGTTCGCAGGTTGAGATTTCGATGCTGCTCCAGAAGTTGACGACCCTGGAACAGCAACGGGCAACTGCGCAAGCGCGCTTAAACACCCTTCTGGCACGTGATCCCGATGCTCCACTACCGCCGGCTGCCGACGTAGCGAATCCGTCTCCGCTGAACTACTCGCTTGACGATCTAAACAAGCTGGCGCGCGATAACGATCCCGAGTATCAGCGCATGCAGAAGATGGTCGAACGCAATCAGCTGGCTATGAACCTGGCGCACAAAGATTATCTACCGGACCTGAGTGTTGGATACATGTATGAACAACGCCCCGCCATGCGGGATATGCACGGATTTACGTTTATTGTGAATATCCCCGTCTTCTACAAGTCCAAGCAGCGCGAGGAAGTGCGACAGGCGAAGGAAGAGGAGTTGTCCGCATCGGATGCCCGCGACAATCGCCAGAACGAACTCTATTTCGACCTCAAGCAAAACTATTTGGCAGCGAAAGCTTCGGACAATCTTCTGAAGCTGTTTTCGCAAGGCGTGGTGCCGCAATCGTCGCTCGCACTGGAATCATCGATGTCTGCCTACCAGGTCGGCAACGTGGATTTTTTGACTGTGATTGGGAACTTCACAACAGTACTCAATTACGAGACTGACTACTACCGCGAATTGGCCAACTACCAGACCTCCCTTGCACGCATGGAAGTGCTGACCGGCGTCGATCTGACCAGCGCGCAATCACTTCCGAGTGCGCCTGCGACTCCGGAGAAGAAATGAAGGAGCAACTCATGTCTCGGACAAGCAAAATCGCACGAACCATTGCATTGATTATTGCTATCGCTGCTGTCGTCGGCGTCACGTACGGAGGCAAAGTGCGTGCAGCATTCCAGCACGATCACGGTCAGCAACCGCCCGCAACCGGGGAGCAAAAGGTCCTGTACTGGTACGACGCTATGAACCCGCAGCACCACTACAACAAACCCGGCAAAGCTCGGGACGGTATGGATCTGGTTCCCATGTATCAAGAGCACGCAGCTCCCGTTCCAGAGAGAAGAAACCCAGAAGCTCCGGAACGCAGGATCCTGTTCTGGTATGACCCGATGCATCCGCGGTACAAGGCCGACAAACCAGGCAAAGCGCCCGATTGCGGTATGGATTTGGTCCCGAAATATGCCGACGAGCAGGCTTCGAGCATGGCCGCCGGGTCGGTGATGATCTCCGCCAGCAAACAACAGCTGATCGGCGTTCGGACAACCGAGGCGAAGCGAGAAACCCTGGTTCGGGACGTACGCACAACGGGCCAAATTACCGCTGACGAGACAAAGATTGCGCACGTTCACGTCAAGATCAACGGGTTCATCGAGCAAGTTTTCGTAGATTACGTTGGACAGCTTGTGCAGAAGGGCCAACCTCTATTCACCATCTACAGCCCCGATCTGGTCTCGACGCAAGAGGAATACCTGATCGCAAGGCGCGGCGAGAAGACGCTCGGTGCATCGAGTTTTGCTGAGGTTGCGCAAGGATCGCAGTCACTGTTGCGGTCGACCCGCGAACGACTAAAGCTGTGGGACATCAGCGACGAGCAGATTAAGAAACTCGACCAATCCGGTGAGGTGAGCCGGACATTGACGTTCTATTCGCCGATCACAGGGTTTGTAATGGAGCGCAAAGCATTTCCACAAACCTCAGTAACGCCCGAGACCGAACTCTACACAGTCTCCGACTACTCCACAGTCTGGGTAAATGCTGACATTTTCGAGTACGAAGTTCCATTCGTTAAGGTTGGTCAACGCGCGGAAATGCGACTCAGCTACTACCCCGACAAGGCCTGGAACGGCCGCGTTTCATTTATCTACCCCAGCGTGGATCCGACCACGCGCACAGTGAAAGTGCGGATGCAATTCCCCAATCCTAATTTTCAGCTGAAGCCCCAGATGTTTGCGGATGTCGACCTGAAGATCAACTACGGCAGTCAAATCGTCGTTCCGCAAGAGGCAGTACTTGATTCCGGCAAAGAACAGAGAGTGTTTGTCGCCAAACGCGACGGCTACTTCGAGCCGCGCGCGATCACAACGGGCGCGAAGCTGGATGGCAAAGTTGTCGTTCTGTCCGGATTGAAAGCTGGGGAGACTGTTGTCAGCTCGGGCAATTTTCTTGTTGATTCTGAAAGCCGGCTGAAGAGCGCCACAGGCGCAATGCAGCATTAAGGAGGAATGATGGCACGCAAAATTTCATACGCCGCGTTGGCGCTGCTGTTGATAATCGGTGGACTTCTGGTCTTCGGCGAGTGGAGCCTGCATCGCCGTTCGGAGGAGGTGTGCGGTATTTGTGCGCGCCACATCCATCGGCAAGCCGGGGTGGTCGCCGAGATCGGTGGTCGGCGCCATCACGTTTGCTGCGCTCACTGCGCAATCACAGAAGGTTTTCAAGAACACAAGCCGGTAAAGCTGATCGAAGTGACCGACTACAACAGTGGCCGCAAGCTCGATCCCACTCGTGCGTGGTACGTCGACGGCAGCCGTATCGTTGCGTGCACGCATGACATGACTCACATGAATGAAATGAAGCAGGTCGAGACCACGACCTTCGACCGCTGCTCGCCGGGAACGTTCGCGTTCGCGAGTCAGGCGGACGCCGACTCATTTGCAGCTAAGAATGGCGGGGTCATTGAAAGTCTCGGCGAAATGCTCGCCGGCGTCAATGCCGGGGAGGGAACACAATGATTGACCGAATAATAGAGACCTGTGCGAAACACAAATTCCTCGTCTTCCTGTTCATCGGAGTTGGTGTCCTTTTTGGCTGGCAATCGATGAAGAACACGAAGCTCGATGCCATTCCCGATTTGTCTGACACGCAGGTCATCGTGTATGCCAAGTGGGACCGCAGCCCCGACATCATGGAGGACCAGGTCAGCTACCCAATCACGTCAGCTTTGCTGGGTATGCCGAAAGTGAAAGACATCCGCGCATTCAGTGACTTCGGTTACTCGTATGTGTACATCATTTTCGAAGAAGGCACGGATATCTACTGGGCCCGCTCGCGCACGCTGGAGTACCTCAATTCAGTCACTCCTCGCCTTCCCAAGGGAGTCAATGTCGAACTAGCCAAGGACGCCACCGCGGTCGGATGGGTGTATCAGTATGCCCTGGTGGACGACACGGGATCGTACTCGCTCGACCAGATGCGGAGCTATCAGGACTGGTATCTGCGCTATGCGTTGCAGTCAGTACCGGGCGTAGCGGAAGTTGCGCCGGTCGGAGGATTTGTCCGCCAGTACCAGGTCAATGTCGATCCCAACAAGCTGCTTGCGTACAAAATCCCGATCAACATGGTTGCGGATGCAGTGCAGAAATCGAACAACGATGTGGGCGCGAGACTTGTGGAACAGTCCGGCCGTGAATACATGGTGCGCGGGCGTGGATATATCAAATCGCTGGATGACATCGCCCGCATTCCCCTTATGGTGAATTCGCAAACGGGGACTCCGGTATTGGTGCGGGATGTTGCTACCGTGACATTCGGGCCTGATATTCGCCGTGGCGTTTCGGAACTCAATGGCAAAGGCGAAGCCGTCGGCGGTGTTGTCATCATGCGCTTTGGCGAAAACGCGCAGAAGGTCATCGAGCGAATTAAGGAAAAAATCTCGGAAGTTGAACCGACGCTGCCAAAAGGACTGAAGATCGTGCCCACGTACGATCGCTCGGACCTGATCGATAGGTCGGTCGAAAACCTGAAACACACGTTGGTGGAAGAACTGATCATTGTCAGCCTCGTGATACTTGTCTTCCTGTGGCATTTCCCGAGTGCCATTATCCCGATCATCACCATTCCCATAACCATCATCTTGGCCTTCATCCCAATTCAAATGTCGGGCATGACCGCGAACATCATGTCCCTCGGTGGAATGGCGGTCGCCATCGGCGCGATGGTGGACGCTGCGGTCGTTGTGGTCGAGCAGACGCACAAGAAGCTGGAACATTGGAACGCGGAAGGGCGGCCCGGAGACTATCACCGCGTTGTGATTTCCGCCGTGAAAGAAGTTGGTGGGCCGAGCTTCTTCGCGCTACTCGTCATCGCTGTCGCATTCTTGCCAGTTTTCACGCTCGAGGCTCAGGAAGGCCGCCTGTTTAAGCCGCTGGCGTACACCAAGAATTTCGCGATGGCGATCGCAGCTGTGCTGGCCATCACGCTTGACCCGGCTATGCGGCTGCTGTTCACCCGCATGGACAATTTCAAGTTCCGGCCGAAATGGCTGGCCAAGATCGTTAACGGGCTGCTCGTGGGCAAAATTCATGGTGAAGACAACCACCCCATCAGCCGACCGCTGATGAAGCTCTATCACCCGATTGTCGAGTTCGTTCTGCAACACAAGTGGAAAACGATCGCTGTGGCGGTCATCGCCATGGTGGCGACGATTCCTGTGTTTTTCAAACTTGGTTCCGAGTTCATGCCGCCACTCGATGAAGGCACACTGCTCTATATGCCGACCACGCTACCCGGCATGTCGGTGTCTGAAGCGGCCCAACTACTGCAAACGCAAGACAAGATCATCAAGAGCTTCCCCGAGGTCGAGAGTGTATTTGGTAAAGCGGGTCGGGTAGAAAGCGCAACCGATCCGGCGCCTTATTCGATGATGGAGACCGTGGTCGTGCTCAAGCCGCACATGCAGTGGCCGAAGCGCGAGCGCTTTTACTCGAAATGGGCGCCCGAATGGGCCCAGAACATCTTCCGCCGTTTTTGGGTCGATCACAAAACTACGCAGGAGTTGATTTACGGTCCGGGCGGAATGAACGAAGCGCTCACCATCCCCGGTGTCGCCAATGCCTGGACAATGCCGATTAAGGCGCGCATCGACATGCTCACGACCGGCATTCGCACGCCTCTCGGCATCAAGGTTCTGGGCTCAGACTTGGGCGAGATCGAGAAAATCGGCGAGCAAGTAGAAGCTGCGCTTAAGGACATCCCAGGAACGACGAGCGTATTCGCGGAACGCACGACCGGCGGCTACTTTCTAGATTTCGACCTTAAGCGCGATCAACTGGCACGGTATGGATTAACTATCGACGACGCTAACGAAGTGCTGATGTCGGCCATCGGCGGTGAGCCTGTCACTACGACCGTTGAGGGCCGCGAACGCTACTCGGTGAATGTCCGCTATCTGCGCGATTATCGTACTGATCTGGATGCGCTCCAACGCGTGTTGGTGAGTACACCGACTGGTGCCCAGGTTCCTCTGGTGCAAATCGCCGACATCTCGCTCAAGACCGGACCTGGCATGATCCGCGACGAAAACGGCCGCCTTAGCGGTTACGTGTACGTGGACGTTAGTGGTCGTGACATCGGTAGCTACGTCACTGACGCCAAGAACGCCGTGCGGCAGAAGGTCAGCGTTCCTGCAGGATACCAACTGGTATGGAGCGGCCAATACGAATCGATGCAGCGTGTGAAGGAGCGGCTAAAGATCGTCCTTCCCGTGACGCTCTTCATCGTCTTCCTGCTCCTGTACTTCAATACTGGTTCCACAGTAAAAACTGGCATCATCCTGCTCGCGGTGCCGTTCTCCGCCATCGGCGCGATCTGGTTCCTCTATCTGCTGAATTACAACATGAGCATAGCCGTCTGGGTTGGCCTGATCGCATTGCTAGGCGTGGACGCGGAAACGGCGGTTTTCATGTTGCTGTACCTCGATCTCGCCTACAACGATGCGATCAGCAAGGGCCTGATGAATAGCTGGGACGATCTGCGGGAAGCCATCGTCCATGGTGCAGTGAAACGGTTGCGGCCAAAAGTCATGACCGTGGCCTGCATGTTGTGCGGGCTTCTTCCAATCATGTGGTCAGTTGGAGCGGGTGGCGACGTGATGAAGCGTATCGCTGCCCCGATGATTGGGGGCATACTGACCTCGTTCCTAATGGAGTTGGTGATTTATCCCCCGATCTTTGCCATCTGGAAATGGAACTTCGAGGTGAAGCCGAGGCTCAAGAAGAACACGCCTTCGCAACCCACCGTTCAGCCTCAGCAGGAGTTGGTCCATGTCTAGATCGAGATTCCATGCCAGAGGATTGATCTGGCGATACTGATAATCCTGGTGTCCGGCATAGCTCCGGGCCAAGCGGCTCTCGGTACACCCGCGCGGCAGGCTGTATTCACTGCAGTCCACGAGAGCTTGAGCGACGCTGCTGACAGGGTGCTTGCTGCATCCCTGGCGGATAAAGACCGGATGAACGCTTCAGATAGCGACGCTGTCGGTCGAGCGAACCTGTGCTCCTTGCGTTGCAGTCAGCCAGTCTCTTCCGCAATTTCCAGCGCGAAAGACCGACGTTAGTGGCTCACGCATTGACAGGAACTCACGCAGGTGAAACCATCCGCGGCGTGCATTCTGTGAAATGGCCTGATCATGAAAATCAAATTCTTCGCGATTGCATCAATTGCTTTCCTGGTTGCTGTGGAGATCAGGGCGTCAGCGCAGCTTCCCCCCGAGGCTTTGCGGGCCTTGTGGAAAGCGCAATGGATCACGTCCCCCAGCGCACCGCTGAGAGATAGCGTCGTTTTGCATTTCAGGAAATTACTCGAGATTCCTGAGGCTCCAGAGCATTTCGTTGTTCATGTCAGCGCGGACGCTCAGTTCATCCTTTGGGTCAATCAGCAGGAGATCGGGCGAGGCCCGGCGCGAAGCGATCTTGCTCATTGGCGATATGAGACCTACGATCTTGCCAAAGTCCTGCATGCCGGAAGAAACGAGATCTCTGCGACAGTGTGGAATTTCGGCGTTGTGCCGCTGGCCCAGATCACAGATCGTACTGGATTTGTACTCGAAGGCGATACCGCCAGCGAAGCGGTTGCGAATACGGATAGCACTTGGGAAGTCGAAGATGAAAAAGGCATACACACTCTGCCGACACCTGCTGATCTCGACAGGTGGTACTACGTAGCGGAGCCCGCCGAACGCATAGATGGATCGGTGTTCGATTGGTCGTGGAACAACGCAACATCTTCGCACGGCAAATGGCAAAAACCAGTTTTGATTGGCGAGGCGTCCCTAAGAGGCGCGGCGTTGCAGAACAACAACTGGCAATTGATGCCCGACCCGCTGCCCCCAATGCAGATGGAACTAACGCCCGCGGGACGCGTCGTGCGCGCGACTGGAATTCAGTCATCTGCGGATTTTCCAGGCTCGCCACTCGAAATACCTGCTCATTCCAAAGCTAGTCTTCTGCTAGATCAATCTCATCTGATTACCGCATATCCAGAGTTGACCGTAACAGGGGGCGCACAGAGCACGGTCCGCCTCACCTACGCCGAAGCTCTGTTCGACAGCTACGGACAAAAAGGGAATCGAAACGAAATCGCCGGCAAAAACATTATCGGTATTGTTGATGAGTTCCTGCCGGACGGAGCGCAAGGACGCCGATTCACCCCGCTGGTCTGGCGGACGTGGCGATATCTGCAACTGGACATCACTACCGCGGATCAGCCGCTTCGTATTGATAATCTTCGTTATTGGTTTACAGCTTTTCCATTCGAAGAGCGCGCGCATTTTTCCTCAAACGATCCGTCGCTCACTCCAATCTGGGAAATTGGGTGGCGGACCGCTCGTCTCGATGCCCATGACACCTACATGGACACTCCTTACTACGAGAGGATGCAGTACATCGGTGATACACGGATCCAAGCCCTGATCTCGTATGCTGTCGCCAGTGACGATCGCCTCGCCCGCCAGGCAATTCAAGCTTTTAACGATTCCCGAGTTCCAGACGGCCTTACCCGCAGCCGGTATCCCTCGTCCGTAACCCAGATGATTCCAACGTTCTCGCTGTTATGGGTCGGAATGCTGCACGATTTCTGGATGTATCGCGGAGACGATGAATTCGTAAGAGCACAAATCCCCGGTACGAGAACCGTGATGGACTGGTTTCTCGATAAGCAAAGACCAGATGGGCTGATGGGCAACATCATTTGGTGGCCGTTTGTGGATTGGGGAACCGATTTTGCATTCGGCATGCCTCCTCAGGATGCAGACGGAGGATCCTCCCCCATCACCTTGCAGTACATCGAAGCACTTCGTTATGCGGCAGAGCTGGAGTCGAACTTCGGAGACCCGGTTCGCGCGCAGCGCTATCGTGAGGCCGACTCGCGAGCTGTAGCTGGGGTGCGCAAATTGTGCTGGAACGACTCCTACGGGCTGCTTGCCGATACTCCCGCCCAGAAGCATTACAGCCAGCATGCGAACATTCTTGGCGTTTGGCTTGACGTAATCCCGGCCGAAAAGCAGAAGGATGTTCTGACAAAAATTCTGTCCGCCAGCGATGGCGGCTTTGCAGCTTCCGGGTCAGTTCCGGAGATGACGAAAGCAACCTACTACTTCCGCTTCTATTTGGCGCGTGCCGTGGATCACGCAGGCTTGGGAGACCGCTATTTGGATCTGCTGAAACCGTGGCGGGACATGGTTGCAAGGGGACTTACAACTTGGGCAGAACAACCGGAGCCCACGAGGTCTGATGCGCATGCTTGGAGCGCTCATCCTAATTTTGACTTTCTCACGATCGTCGCCGGAATTCGGCCAAAGACACCTGGGTTTTCCAGCGTCACGATCGAGCCTCATCTCGGTGGTCTAAAGAATGTGGTCTCCGTAGTACCAACTCCAAAAGGAAGCATCGAAGCTAGCTTCAGATCCGATCCTGCTGGGGTGGACGCCGAAATAGCTCTCCCCCCGAACGTGACAGGGGGTCTCGTCTGGAAAGGACAGACCATGGTCCTACACGCTGGCCGTCAGCACGTGCAGCTTCCTTGAAGATGATTGATGGACAACCGCGGACATCCATTGCGGTGTTTCGTATTGGCCTTTGAAATCTCGGCGACGAACGTCAGTGTGCGCCGCCAATGTAATTTCCGTAGCCGACAATCACCGTCGAGGTGACCAATATCAGCAGGCTCAGCACGACGAGGAGCATTGTTCTGGCACCGGCGCCCTTCCATTCTTTCAACGCAATACCCCACAGGGTGCTGAAGATGATGATGCTGGCCATATGCAATGTCCAACTGGAGAACTTAAAGCGGCCCATCTGCGTTTCCCCCATGGTGTAAAAGAAAAACTGCATGTACCACGTGGTTCCCGCTAGAGCTGAAAACAAATAATTGGGAAGCATTGGGGCTCTTGCTGGCATTTCGCGCTTTACTGCTACTGCAACTGCCATCTCCTCCGCGGGTGCATCTGTCACTGCTTCAAGAATGTGTTCTTCATTCCGTTCCGGTAGATCTCCGCGAATCTCCGAGTGAAAGTATTGATAGCCGGTGTGATTTCGGACGTTCAGAATGACGCACCAGATGAAATTCGTTGTGAAGCCCCCTGCAAGCACTACTACCAGAACCGGAAGTCCCTGCCAAAGGACCGCAGTTCCGTGCTGCACGGTGATAGCTTTGATCGGATCTCCTGCAGCCAGACCGTATGCGAAACAAGCGCTCATCACCCCGGAGAAAGTCGCGACTAGTAGTCCTTTTTTAAGATCGAATTCCTTGATCGATGCTCTTTTCTGCTCATTCGACATCTCCCGCTCTTTCGAAACTCCAGCCGCACCCGCGACTGCGATTCCCACCAGACAAATGGCAATGCCGCCGAGAATGATCAGTCCGGAATGTGTTCTGAGAACTTGGCTGGCGAACTCGCCGCGGAAAATCGGAGGCATCAATGTGCCAAATGCGGCGGTGTATCCGAGTGCGACGGCCATTCCCAGCGACATGCCGAGATAACGCATGGTTAATCCGAAGGTTAGACCTCCGAGCCCCCAGAGCACGCCAAAGAAGTAGGCCCAAAAGATCGCCATCGCGGGCGCCTGGTGCAGCACCTGACTGAGGTCGCGAGTCATAGTCGATGCCAACAACCATGGCGCGATGATCCAACTGAAGAATCCGCCCACCAGCCAATAGGTTTCCCACGCCCAGTTCTTGACTCCGCGATAAGGCACGTAGAAGCTGCCGGAGGCGAGACCGCCCAACCAGTGAAAAAACACCCCCAGTGCCGGGTTAGGATTCATTCGTCCCCCGAGTGTCAGCTATAAGTGGAAAACTTCTTGTAGCGGTTGCATCGCCCGATCCGGCAATGCTCCGTCCTGCTGAACGAAGAAGTCGCCCATCTCCCGTTGCCATCGCTCATTGACTTCACGTCGTGCCATGGCCGAGCGCGCTCTTTCGAAGTCTTCGGTTTCCAGATATCCGACCAGGAGCCCGTCGTCACGTAAAAAGAGCGAGTAGTTATTCCATCCGGTCTCACGCAAGGCCGCCAGCATTTCCGGCCAAACGGTGCGATGGCGCGCCTTGTATTCTTCCAGTCGCTCCGGCTTAACCTGCAAGACAAAGCAGATACGCTGCATCGAAGTCTCCTTAACGGAGGAAGGCGTCGCACAAGCCCCCGTCCACAGGAATCACGTGTCCCGTCGTCTTAGCGCTCTGATCTCCCGCAAGCCACACGATTGCGGCAGCGCAGTCTTGGGGGAGAATTGTTCGCTTGGTCAATGTGCGCTGCGCATAAAAATCAGCCAGCTTGTCTCGGAGGTCCTCTGTCGATTCCGGTTCAGAAAAGTCAATCTTATATTTGTGCAGAGATTGGACGACGCGGTCACGGGGAAACATCGTCGAACCCGCTACTACGGTGGCCGGCGCGATCCCATTCACCCGCACGCACGGGCTCAGCTTGACGGCAAGTTCTCGAATAAGGTGGTTCAGTGCCGCCTTGCTGGTGTCGTACGCTTCACTGCCTTTCTTCGGAACGACCGCGTTCGCGGAGCCAGTGAGAACCATCGTCGCGGGCAAGTTTTGTTCTCGAAAAACCCAGTCAGTGTTGCGCGCGAGCAGATAGTTGCCGGTCACATTGACCAGGAACGTTTGGGCCCACTGCGCGTCCGAGAGTTCTCCATCGGCGCCAGCCACGGGATAGATCGCAGCTGTGTTAGCGACAATATCGATGCCGCCAAATTTAGAAACGGTGAATCGAACGGCCTCTGCCAGAGATTGCGACGAACTGAGATCAAGGCCCGTAGAGGCCACGAACTCCTCGGAAGACACTTTGCCAACTTCCGTCGACACCTTCGTCGCACCTTCTACATCAAAATCCGCAACCACAACGTGTGCTCCTCTGCCACCCAGCAGCAGTGCCACTTCGCGGCCAATGCCGCTCGCGCCGCCGATCACCAACGCAATCTTGCGGCTGAACTCAGCTTCAGGAGCCATGCGCTGCAGCTTCGCTTCCTCCAAGGCCCAGTACTCGATTCGGAATGCTTCGGATCTGGGAAGGGCGACATAGTTGTGAAATTGGGTGAACTGTCTCGACTGCTCTTCGGTGCGCGCCTGGGGCAACGGATGACCAACCTCACCATCTTCCAGCGCGTTAGCTCCCGCCATCACATGGATTGCGTTGATAAAAAACTCCGTGGTGATGCGAGCTTCTTTCTTGTTTTTCCCAAAGCCGAAAAGTCCCAGGCCTGGAATAACTACAACAGACGGGTTGGAATCGCGAAGCTTGGGTGAATCCGGCGTCGCCCATGCTTCGTAATACTTCTTATATGTCGCGCGGTAACCTGCAACATCCTTCGAAATTCGCGCTTTGAGCGCGTTAACTTCCTCTTTGGCAGCGTCCCAGTGGACAAACCACGGACACACGCGAGTTCGCAGGAAGTGGTCCGGACAGCTAGTGCCGAGTGCGCTCAGTTCTTTGCCCCATTCCGAACCGGCGAAAGTCAGCGCATCTTCGTGATCTGTATAGTGGGCGATGACGCGCCGATTCGATGAAACCGCTCCTCGCAGCGTGGGAAGTATTTCAGCAGCGATTCTTTTGCGATCTTCCACTGGCGCAGCCTTAAGTCCTCCGAACAATGATCCTTTTTTCGCTTGATGAGCCTGAATGAACTCGCCCATCTGATCGATGGTGCGAATGCTATTGAGATAACACTCGCGTTGCGTCATCCCCCAGGTGAACAGGCCATGGCCGCCAAGAATCAATCCCTCCACCCCCGGGTTATCTTTCACTGCCTTTTCGATCAGCAGGGCCAACTCAAAGCCGGGGCGCTGCCAGGGAATCCAGACGATTTTCCGATCGAATTCCCTGTTGAACTCGTCGAGTTTGCGCTTGCCGTTTGCACTCGCGGCGAGGGCGATGGCCCAGTCCGGATGCAAGTGATCCACGTGTGAAAAAGGTAGAAATGCGTGCAACGGAGTGTCGATGGAAGCGGCAACTCGGTTCTGCCCAAACGCGGAAAGCGGATAATAGCCGACCATCTCGTCCTCGTACTTCTCTCCGCGATACAGTTTCTTCAACTGCTCGAGACGATCCAGGTAGAGCAGGGCAAACCCGGATTCGGTGATCGAGCCAATGTCCCCTCCACTACCTTTTACCGCAAGAATACGAACTGGCTGGCCCGTGAACGGATCTGGCAGTTCGATCTTCGAACTTGTGTTGCCACCGCCGAAGTTCGTAATGCGGAGATCTGCTCCGAGCAGATTTGAGCGGTAGCGCAACAAAGCCAGTTCATCACCCCGAACTTCGTGAGCCAGATCTTCGTTCCATAGATCTTTCAGGTACGTGGTTTCTTGGATTTCATGCATACGTCATCTCGCAATATTGTTCGAACCGTTGGAAGTGCTGCTCCCACTTATCTGTGTCCACAGGTTCAAAAACCTCGGTTGGGAATGAACGGTCAACTATGGCACGCACCTCTCGCAGTGACGATGCCTCGCCCGTCGCCATGATTTGGATTGCGATATTGCCAAGTGCGGTAGCTTCAACTGGACCCGCCAGCACTTTCTTCCCCGTTGCATTTGCAGTGAATTGGTTCAGAAGGCGATTTTTTGAACCGCCCCCCACCACCCTTATCTGTTCTATGCGCCGGCCACAGATTTCCTCGAGATTGCGGAGGGTCAGCCGGTACTTCATGGCTAGACTCTCGAGAATGCATCGCACGTAACCTCCGGCATTGGACGGCGTTGGCTGTTGTGTTTTCGAGCAGAATAGGTCGATTGCAGCGAGCATGTCCGCAGGACGCAAGAACAATTCGGCGTCAGGATCAACGAAATGTGCAAATGCCGGTTCCCGCTTTGCCAGCTCCACCAGCTCAGCATAGCTCCCGCTCTGGCCTTGAGCGCTGCAGCAATTCCTGCAACCTTGCAGCATCCAGAGTCCCATAACATTTTTGAGCAGGCGAGTTGTCCCATTCACACCGCCTTCATTGGTGAAATTGAGCTTCAGCGCTTCGGGAGTGAGCACTGGCGCCTCGAGTTCGGTTCCAATCAAAGACCATGTTCCTGAACTCAGAAACGCGGTACCATCTCGCGCAGCGATGGCGGCCACGGCAGACCCGGTATCATGACAAGCGGGCGCGATGATGGGAGTTCCCGCCAATGTGGAATTCGAAACGATGTCCTTCAACAATGTTCCGATTACAGTTCCAGGCTCGACGATTGGAGACGGAAGGTCAGCGCGCAACCCGACGCGTTGCATGAGGTCTCTCGCCCAGACTCGTCGAACCGGATCGACCATCTGCGTCGTAGTCGCATTCGTGAACTCGCATACCACCTTTCCGCTAAGCCAATAGTTGAACAGATCAGGGATAGTAACCAGCTGTCTTGCCGCTGCCACAATTGACGGCGTATCTCGATGTGCTGCATAAAGCTGGTACAAGGTATTGATCGGCATGAACTGAATGCCGGTAGCCCCGTAGATCTCATCCCTGGACACTTTTCGCAAGACTTCCTGCATTACGCCCTGGGTGCGGCGATCACGGTAGTGGTACGGGTTCTCTAAAAGTTGCCCGCATTCGCCGAGAAGTGCATAGTCCACACCCCACGCGTCAACCCCGATACCAGCGAGTCTCACGCCTTCCAAAGAATTCAGTGCTTTGCGAATTTCACACCACAAATGTGCGACGTCCCAGCGCAGCGAGCCACCACTTTCGATTGGCCGATTGCTGAAGCGGTGGACCTCTCTGGTCTTAAGAATCCCTGATTGCAATTCGGCCAACACCGCACGCCCGCTCTCGGCCCCAAGATCAAATGCCACATAAGGGGAGCGCTGATGTTTTCGCTTAGTAAGCACGTTTTCTGCCGTGTCCATTACACAATTTGGACGCGCTCAATATCTTCACTGCGCTAGGCCCGGTGCACCCATACCGGATCAAGCATACGAGGTTACGCTCTTCGCATTCTTCGCGGCGCGATCTTTCGTAATTCGTTCCAAATACCCACTTTCGCGGAATGCCACCATGGGGTCCTTCGGCAGCCCCTTCGACTCTCTCCACTCTTGAATGGCAGGGCGAACGTCCGTCGCAAACGCATCCTGAAGGAGTGACTCCGCCGCAACCAAATCGCATTTCTTTTGCAGTACCACTAATTTCTCGGCGTCAACCAATGCCGCCTTCACGAAGAGTTGCTGAGCCATAGTTACAGTCTGAATCATGGCCTCAATCTTGCCCTTTAGATTGTGGCTCTGATCAACCATGTAGGCTACGTCAGGGTGCTGCCCCGTTTCGCGCTCGAAGAAGTGAATCTCGTGGAAGATGCGGAAAACCTGATATGGGTCGATCGACCCCAGCGTAAGGTCGTCGTCGGCATAGCGGCGGTCATTAAAATGAAAACCGCCCAGCATATTCTCTGACAGCAGCCAAGCCACAATTTGCTCAATGTTCTGCGCTGCGTAATGGTGCCCTGTGTCGACGAGAACTTTTGCTTGCGAACCTGCAGCGCGCGACAGGAGTAGGGCCATGCCCCAATCAGCAATGTCCGTGTGATAAAAGGCGGGCTCGAAGGGCTTGTACTCGACCAGCATTCGCTGGTCGGCCGATAGGCTTCGATGTGCCTCTTTCAGCCCATCCACGAACCACTGCTTGCGTTGGCGAATGTTTGCGGTGCCCGGATAGTTGGAGCCGTCAGCAAACCAAAAGGAAATATCGCGGCTGTTGAGACGCTTTCCAATCTCAATGCTGTCGAGTGTGTGTTGCATCGCGCGACTCCGAACTACTGCGTCGGGATTTCCGAATGAGCCGTATTTGTACTCCTGATCTTGAAAGAGATTGGGATTGATCGCTCCTGGCGCAACGCTATATCGGGCGGCAAATTGCTTTATCTCGTGCGTACTCTCCACACCCTGAGGGCAGTCCCACAACACATGCAGTGCCACCGTTGGGCAGACTCCGGTGAGAAGGTGCACCTGTCCTGCATCGCTGAACTTTTCCTCGGTTGTCGTGGCCGCCGCTGTCTGTATGAATTTGCCGAAACGAGTTCCAGTATTCGCGAACCCCCAGGAAGGAAGCTCGATGCGAAATGTCTCTAGTGCCGAAACAACCTTTTCACTCGTGGACGAGTCCATGGGACCTCTCTTAGGGACGGACGATTAACCGTGTGGGACGAGGTTCACGTCAGCGGCGAAGAATCTTAGTAGTCTACGTGCCGGCTAGAACCGAAGCCACAGCAACGACGATGCATCTGCACAGCGTGTCTTAAATCGACAATAATATTTCCACCTCGCTGAGCTTTTTCGCCCAAAGTTTTCGCCTCTTTGGATAGGAGACATCCGCAGCCGTCACCCTGGGGCCGTGACCGTCACCGCATCAAGTATGACGAATGCCGGCTTCTCCGAGCTTATTTAAAGGAGTCGATCATGTCTACCCTTTCGCTGTTGTGCCGCTCGTCGGTGCTCGTATTTGCCCTTTCCTCTGCCAGCCAGGCGCAGGAT
>QHVR01000268.1 GCA_003223595.1 Acidobacteriota bacterium | reverse complement strand
GAAATCGAAGTACAGATCGTAGACCTTCGCCCGTCCATTCTTCTCCAGCTCTTGCTCGAGTTGGTTCGATGGTCGCTCGGCATCCCAATAAATTTTTATGATTTGTTGGTGGCCGCCCTCCGTGGACCCCGCTGCCAGCACCAGCGGATTATCAGGATCGTCCAAGACGTAAAGATGCCCCTCCTTATCGGGAAGCTTCACGACGACATCCATGACTGGCAACTCAGCCTTCTGATCATTGATGAGCACGGGAAACGCGACATCGCCGGTGCCGTTCCTGCGGAGAGTGCATTTGAGTGCGGGCGTATCCATCGAAGCGTCGCCGGTCATCACTCCGCCAGGCGCAAAATTCATCATTTTCTTCATTAGATCCTGGCTGGCTGCGTCCGCACTCTTCGAGTCGGACGCCATGGCGGTCTTGAATGATTTCAGGACAGCTTTGAGCGGATCTTCATGGTAGGTAAACTCCGATTGCCCGGTGGTTCTCAATTCGTTCAGAGTCTTTTTCGAGAGACCCATGGCTGTAGTTCCCGGATGCTTCTCATCTCGACCGTCGCGGCACAGGTACCCGTCGGCTTGAGCCGAGTTGTCCATGTCCGTCCGGAAAACGGTTCGTCCACACTGGATCTTGAGAGGCTTGTCGGAATGACTTGTCCCGCGGTTGAGAAGACGCTCAATGCCCTGACCGGGAGGGTATTGCTGGGAAGCACTGATGTGGACGGACTCGTCCGTGATCTTATCGACGGTATAGATGGACTCGAAGTCTCCGCGCAGTACATCGCTTCCGGCGTCAATTAATCTAAGGGATTTGCGCAGAGGTATCTTGCTGCTGGGCGCAGACACAAGTTCAGCCGGAGCCGGCTTCCAGTCCGGAAGCGGCTGGGGCTTGCTGGTCTGTCCTGTCGCCGCAGCCACCATGCCCGCGAAATCATCCTTCTTGTATGCCTGCTGAACCTTGTCGATCCGCTGCTTTGCGCGGTAGGCGACGTAAGCGCAGCTTCCCATCGCAGCGATCAGGAACATGACCAGTAATGCCGCCGCGATCATGATGACTTTGAAAAGTTTGCTTCCGGATTGCGTAGGAGTTGGCACGCTCGGAGACACGACATTACGCAATACCTCCATAGTCGGAAGTGCGTGGACGCTACTCGGTGAAGCCGCAGTGCCACACGTTTCGCAGAACTTAGCGCCAGCAACGGGTGGGGCGCCGCACCCGGTACACGCCGGCGCTGCAACGACTCGGGATGACTCCGGCCTGCGCGCGCCGCACTTGGTGCAGAAAGCTTGCGCCTCCGCCAGAGGTGATCCACAGTTCACACAGACGATGCTCATTTCCGCTCCTTGTCCGGACTTATGCTGCGAAACTATTTCTTCGTGATCACGCCCTCGTAGTGCGTCTTGCTGGCCTTGCCG
>QHVR01000408.1:659-21313 GCA_003223595.1 Acidobacteriota bacterium | reverse complement strand
CGGCCTCAGTCTGGAGTCCGCGGCGAAATCGTCAGAGACAACGATCTCTCCCGTACGCACAGCGACGCCCGTCGGTCCCCGGCCACGCTCCACATCGGCCCAGGTGATGTTCGTGGTCATCAAATAGCCTGCTTCCATGCCGGAATGGACCATGGGCCGAACGCTTTTGTTCTGATCGTGCTCCGCATATCCTACCCACGCCATCCGGTAGCCGGCGACCTTGATCACGGCGTCGCAAACCTGTTGCAACAACCCGCATTCGTCGCTCGCCCGCATCATGCTGTCGGTGCATGCACTCAATGCCTGCAGGGTCCGATTGATCCTTCTGAGTTTCTGTTCCGCTTGCTTGCGATCCGTGATATCCCGGGTAATGGTGGACACACCCGCAATGTTTCCTGCGTCGTCCCGCAGCGGGCTGACGGTGATCGACACGCAGATTCGCTTACCATCTTTTCGCGTGCGCTCGGTCTCGTACTGATGAAGCGTTTCTCCTCTTCGCAAACGCTGCAGGAACGCCTGGAATTCCTCGAGGCGATCGGGAGGGATGACGCAGGTTACCGACTGACCTACCATCTCTTCGGCGCTATACCCGTACACTGCTTCCGCTCCCGGATTCCAGCTGGTGACGATTCCATCCAGCGTCTTGCCTACAATCGCATCGCTCGAACAGGTGACGATCGCCGCCAAACGCCGCGCTCTTTCCTCCACCTGGCGTTGTTCCATGTCGGCGCGCCGCATGACCAGCGCCGTCCAGAGCGTCAGACTGACCAGAAGGGTTGCCGCAGTGACGGTCATAATCGCCAAGCCCGTCCAATCGGAGTAGAACGCGACTTGCTGCCCTTTCCATCGCAGCCACGCAATCGCGATCGGGATCAGAATCGTGCCCGGCAGCAGACGCCGGCATAACTGCCCACCGGCGCTAGTGCTCACCAACAATCCGCCCAGCCCCCACTGTGTTCGCGCGCATAAGACCGCGATCGAGAGCAGAAATAGAACCAGCGCTGTCATTGGCGCTATGTGGGTGTGGGTCTTCGCCGGATCAAGCACAAAATCCAGAATCCCAAAAATGGAGGCGACCGCCGCGATGGCGGCAAACACCGCTTGTAAACCATGCACCCACCGTGCCCTGGCGTGGAGCAGGCTGATCATGATTCCCAGCAGGAAAAAATCCGCTGCCGTGATCCCAGACATCAACCCCGGCCGCACGCTGCCGGGAATATCCTCGGTCCCGGCAGTAAACAGCAATTGGTCGATGCCCAGATCCCAGCCATACCAAACTTCCAGAAAGGACAGCAGACCTATGACACTCGCTGTGAGTGCCAGAAATGTCGAGACTCCCCTCTGAAAGCGGCCCCGTTCCTTTTCTTGCGCCACCAGCCACAAGGCGAGTCCGATCAGAATGAAACAAGCCGCAGTGTTGGCTTTCGCTGCAACTTGTCCAGCGATGATGACCTTTAATCGGGGTATATGAAAGGCCCATCCCGTCAGAACGACTGCGCCAAAAACAATAGCCAGAAGGGCGCTGTACTTGGAAAAGCGGGAAAAAAAAGCCAGTGCGCTTTCATTTATGCGATCAGCCATGACGAATCTCTCAATCGTCAGCACCAACAGCACGATTATGGCGAGCTCTGCAAGGCGATCATGTGACGGAACTCACGTGGAGGTAAACGAGAGTACGGGGGCGTTCCGATTCGGAACTCATGCCCGACGGACTATGCCGGAGAGAGGGACCGTGGGCAGTGGTCCGGCAGTGCAAGCTGCAGACGAACAGTCTCGTCACTCCAGCCCAGGCTAGACCCGCGCTGCCCCGCTCTCGTCGAGGTCGAAGCGAATAGCTAGCTGAAACAGACACCGGGGCGAGTTAAATGATCACCATTTCACTGGCGCCAGCAGCCAGCGCGATGGGCAGCTTGCCTACGACGGCAGGCTCGTACTTCCCTCGGCGTGCGAGAGGGTGGCGCGAATGACGCTCAGTAAGTCGGCGTTATCCGCGGGCTTCTGGAAGAACGCCGCCGCTCCCGAGCGCAAGGCCATTTGCTCGCTGCTCTGCGCATCGCGTGCGGTAAGCACGATGACCGGAATGGTGGACAGCTTGTCGTCCTTTTGCAAGCGATCGAGTACGACGAAGCCGTTGCCCGCGGGCAATCCCAGATCCAGAATGATCAGGTTGGGGTGCTCGCGGAGTAACCGTCGCAGGCGTTGACCGTCTCGTAGTGGTTAGCGCGCAGACGCAGTCGCAGCGCCTGGCGGAGATCCGCGTCATCATCGACTATCAGAATTTTACCGTTGCTCGTCATATTTTGAGTCTCCTTGGTCCCTAGTTGAAAATGGTTGCTGTTCCATGCTTCATGCCCAAAGCATCCTTCGCCATATCCGTAATGGTTTCGGACACAATCTGTACTTGCTGCTCCAAAGAAAAGCCGTCTAACATTTCCGGCAGAGGTATTCCCAGTGCTGACACTTCGAATTCGCCGGCCGCTTTGAGTTCGTCGGCGTTTTGCAGTTGCTCTCGAATGCGCTTCAGCATGACCGCCGAACGCTCCACATCCGTCGATGCCACTACAAAAAAGGTTTGCTCCGGTCCGGCAGTTGCCATCGGAGGGAGGACCAGATCCTTATCGAGGTAGACGCAGCGTTCGACCAGGTCTCGGACCTTTTTGGTCACTTCTTTCCAGTTCCCTCGCGGCGGGTTTGTCCTTGGCCGTAGATCGACGCGCACTAAAACGAACGCCTTTCTCAGCTGCCCCTCGTGTGTAATCACGGGGGACAACAGCTTTGGCAGGCTATACAGCGGTAAGGTGAAGGAGAAAGTACTGCCGCTGGCGCCGTCGCTGGCAACCCATATGCGGCCGCCGTGCAGATTCACTAATTCCTTGGCGATGAACAATCCCAGTCCCAGCCCTTTGCGGTTATTGTCGACCGCGTTGGGGTCCTGATACAGGCGCTCGAAGATGAGGGCGCGAGCCTCGGGCTTGATGCCGCACCCGGTGTCCGCGACCGAAACACAAATGAAATCCGGATCGCTGGTCATGCGGCTGGCTTGCAGCGTCACCGATCCATCCGCTGGAGTGAACTTCACGGCGTTATCGATCAGGTTGATCAGAATTTCGAGCATGCGATCGGGATCCGCATGGACAAACGGAATCGAACCCTCCACCGCGACTTCAATCCCCACCCCCTTTTGTGCAGCGGTGCCCTGCACCATGCCAACGGCCAGTCGCATGACGTCTTCAATCGAAACACAATGCAGATTCAAGGTGATCTTGCCCGACTCGGCCCGTGCCGCCTGGAGCAAGTCGCGCACCATCGCGCCCAACTGGTTCACGCTCTTGAGAATGATTTTCAGATGATCGCCCTGTTCAGCTGAGATCTCGCCTGCGAGGCCATCCAGCAGAATGGTGACGTACTGGTGAATGCAGGTGAGCGGAGTGCGCAATTCGTGCGACACATGGGATAGGAACTGGTTCTTGAACTCCAGTTGCTGCTTGCGGCTCATTTCCAGAGACCGGCGGAGCGCCTGCCGTTCCACTGCATAACGCATCGCCCGGTCCAGATCGCTGCTGGAGAATCCGCCTTTGACCAGATAATCCTGCACGCCCTGGTGCAGAGCCTTAATCGCCAGCCCCTGATCGTCTTGCCCGGAAAGAATTACCACCGGAACTTCCGGAGCTTTCTCAAGTACTTTGCGGAAGGTCTCCGCACCCTGGCTATCGGGCAGATTCAAATCGAGCAACACCAGTGCCGGCGATTCCCGCTTCAGCGATTCCAGACCGTCTGCCAATCGGTTGACACACGCAACGTCCACCGCCGGATTGCTCTCCACCAATCTCAGACGTACCAGATCGGCATCTCCCGGGTTATCTTCAATCAGCAGTACATGAGTAGAAGGCTGTGTCATGAGTTCTCCTATTGCGGCAAGGCCGCGAAGCCAAGCCAGAAATCCGCCATCGATTGCACCACGGCACGATACTCTTCCAGATTTCCCGGCTTTCGTAGGTAACAGTTGGCCCCCAAAGCGTAGCTGCTGGCGATATCTGAGCTCGCCTGCGAGGTCGTGAAGACGACAATGGGAATCTTGCAAAACAGCGAATCTGACTTTAGTTCCTTCAAGACCGTTCTGCCGTCCTTGCGCGGCAGGTTCAGGTCCAGGATTACTAGATCTGGAGTTGGAGCCTGGGAGTGCCTGCCTCGACGATGTAGAAACGAAATCGCTTCCTCTCCATCGCTAACGGAGCTGACGTGATAGCGGCGTTTGCAGCTGCCCAAGATCTCGTTCATAAGATCGATATCGGCAGGATTATCATCCACTAGCAATACTTCGGGTTGAGTTTTCGACGAATGAATCGTATGTGCCTCATTTGCTGGGTAAAGGCCAGGTGAACTGAAACGTAGAGCCCTTGCCGGGCTGGGATTCCACCCAGATGTGGCCCTGATTGTGTTCCACGATCTTTTTGCAAATGGCAAGCCCGATTCCGCTGCCCGGATACTCCTCGCGTGTGTGCAGACGCTTGAAGATGACGAACACATCCTCGGCATGGTGTGGCTCGATACCGATTCCGTTATCCTTGATTGAAACCAACCACTCTTTCTTTTCCTTCCTCGCTGTAATACGGATCTCCGGAGGTTCAGCTCCCCGGAACTTGATGGCATTCCCGATCAGGTTCTGAAACAGCTGCAGCAGTTCTGACGGATCCGCAACCAGGACCGGCAAAGCTTCGTAATCAATCCGTGCGCCTGTTTCCTGAATCAGGGATTGCAGGTTGGCAATAGCGTCCCGCACCGCCAGATTGCAATCCGTTTCACGCGGCGCTTCCTGTTTGCGCCCCACCCGAGAGAACGCCAGCAAGTCTTTCACCAGGGTTTGCATGCGCAATGCACCCTCCACCGCGTAGTGAATGTACTTGTCAGCGTTTTCATCCAGCTTGCCCTGGTATCGCTCGGCCAAAAGCTGGGTGTAAGTCGCGACCATGCGCAACGGTTCTTGCAAATCGTGCGAGGCCACATAGGCGAACTGCTCGAGATCGCGATTCGACCGCGCTAGTTCCTCCTGCGTGCGTCGATTCTCATCCCGCAGGTCTCTCTCCTCAATGGCGCGCCGCACCGACTGGGGCAGCCGCGCCAGATGGTCCTTCAGAACGTAGTCAGCTGCTCCCTGCTTGATGCACTCGACTGCTTTCAGTTCCCCCAACGCCCCTGACACCAGCACGACCGGAATGTCCACATCCTCTTGACGAACCATCGCCACGGTCTCCATCCCGTTCCATCCCGGCAAGCGATAGTCGGCGAGGATGATGTCGTACTTGTTTTTGCGGATTCTGTCGGCAAAGTCGTCTGCGGTCTGTACCACCTCGCACTCGCTCTCGTAGCCGACGTCTTTCAAGGCATGCAACATCAACTCGCTATCGGAGGCATTGTCTTCCACCACGAGAACTCGAATCTTGCGTGCTCCCTCGACATCAGGCTCTGCTTCTCGGCCTTCAGTATGCCCCTGGTGTTTGCGGAACGCCTTGCTCGCGACTGAATCTTCCGTTGTTTGCATAATCTGCATGGTCAGGCAGGCGACTTGGGGTATAGATTCCCTGTCTGGACCATCGGTATTCGCCTGAAAGTCTTGAGAAGAATCCCCTCATCAAACAACCCAATGGTTCATGTTTGCCAATGGGCAATTTCCGGAGGCGAGCGCCCGAGCGGATTACAGCACCCTCAACGTGTTCTTGATGAAGAGCTCAGTCACACACACTATGCGCACCGTGATTTCCAACACAGGCGGCAGTGAGCAGCACTACACAGCCGGAGCGGTTCTGCACAAAGTGCACAGGTTGCTCCAACTAGTGAACAATCGACTGAATTATCGTTCTATGGCGTATTTTGTGACTTTGTACCCTATATCGCTGCGCGAGAGTCCAAGCATACGTGCTGCCT
The DNA here is from genome assembly GCA_003223595.1 of Acidobacteriota bacterium. Classification (GTDB taxonomy): domain Bacteria; phylum Acidobacteriota; class Terriglobia; order Terriglobales; family Acidobacteriaceae; genus Sulfotelmatobacter. Next base: position 15,391 of record QHVR01000408.1, on the reverse strand, counting down.
CTGCCTGCACTCCCTGTGCTTGTTCCATGGCTCGTTCAATGAGCTTCTTCTCGATCTCCGTAAGGGTGTCGCGCAAATTCAGATCTAGCGGCAATCTCGCGACCCAATCGCGCAGTTCAACCTTCTCAGTGGGCGCCCCAACCGCGCCAGTGCTGCCTAAAGGAAGTTCTTCAGCCGTAATCTCAACAGCCTTTCCGAGAATGTGCGCTCGTTCCAGCAGGTTTCGCAATTCCCGTATGTTCCCGGGAAAGTCGTACGCGGTGAGCTTGCGCAACGCATCGGCGCTGATTGGCTTTGGCCTTACCTTCAACTCCTTCGCGATCTGTCCCGACAGGACTTCGCAGAGTCCGGCGATGTCCTCCCTTCGCTCGCGCAATGGAGGGATCTGAATCGGAACTACAGCTAGCCGATAATAAAGATCCTGCCGGAAGCTCCCCTGCTGCACTCGCTCCTCCAGATTGCGGTGCGTCGCTGCCAGAACTCGCACATCGACGGTGCGGGGTTGAGTCGAGCCTATCCGGAGTACCTGCCCATCAACCAGCACACGCAACAATTTTGCCTGCGCTGGTGCAGACATCTCGCCGGCCTCATCCAGAAAAAGGGTTCCGCCATTGGCCGCCTCGAATAAACCTTGCCGCGCGCGGTCTGCGCCAGTGAAGGCTCCGCGCTCGTGTCCGAACAGTTCGCTTTCCAGCAGGGTCTCCGTGAATGCGGCACAGTTGACCGCGACCAAAGGCTTTTGGCTGCGCCGGCTGTTTCGATGGATGGCCCTCGCTACCAGTTCCTTACCCGTACCGGTCTCGCCGATAATCAAAACGGTTGCGTCGGTTGGAGCTACACGCGCAATTTGCTCCCGAACATCCTTAATTCCTTGGCCGCTGCCATGGATGGTGTCTCCCCCTTGCAGGGTGCCGACCGTCGATTTGAGTAGTTGATTTTCGCGAAGCAGGCCAGTGCGTTCACAGGCCCGCCGCACGGTTGCCCGCACGACTTCGGGATTGAAAGGCTTAGTGATGAAGTCGAATGCGCCCTGGCGCATGCTTTCTACCGCAAGTTCAATTGTTGGCACGGCAGTCAGAAAAATAACCGCAATCGAGGTATCGTTTTCGCGCGCAGCCGTGAGGACTTTCAGACCATCGCCGTCGGGCATCTTTTGGTCGGTGATCACCACATCGTATTCGTGCTCTGTAAGCAACGACACGGCCGACCTCACGCCGTCCGCTTCCTCGATCTTGTGGCCGTCCAGCCTCAGGTCCGAACCCAGCACTCGCCGCAGGTTCGGTTCGTCATCCACGATCAGCAATCTACCCATGGTTATTTGCTCCCGGAGCCGGTTCCTCGTCGGCGATGCTCAGCGTGAAGCAAACGCGGCCAGCTTCATTGCGGGTCAATGCGAGGTCACCGCCTTGCGTTTTTGCAATGCTCTTCGAAATCGCCAGGCCAAGACCGGTTCCCTGGGCTTTGGTGGTATAAAACGGCTCAAAGATCCGTGAGAGCGCCTCTTTCGGGATCGGTTCCCCAGAATTCTCCACTTCCACTTCGAGAGTTCCATTGCTTACCCGATGGCCCCGCAGCGCAATTTGTCCTCCCTCCGGCGTCGCATCAATCGCATTTAACAGCAGGTTCAAAACGGCGCGTTGCACCTGATCGCGATCAATGTCTACCTGCAACTCATCATCTACTTCGAGGCCAAGCTTTACATTTCGCTTCGCCGCGTGTACGTTCGCGATTTCAGCTACGTATCCTAATGTTTGCGCGATTGACGTTGGTACTCGCTGCGGTTGCGTTGGGCGCGCATACGTCAGGAAGTCCGCTGTCAGCTTCTCCAGTCTCGCAGCCTCTTTGCCCGCGATCTCGTACATGTCCTTGCGTTCCGTCTCCCCCAATTCCGGCCGTGCCGCGGTCACCAGCGAACTGGAAATGATTGAGACGGGATTGCGAATCTCGTGCGCCACCGCACTGGACAGACGTCCCGCCATCGCCAGCTTCTCTTCCTCCAGCAACTTTCCTCGCGTGCGCTCCAGTTCCTCTAGACTATGCGCTAATCTGCTCTGATCGCTCCGCAGCTGGTTTACCAGCAGCCACACCAGCGATCCCATGAGCGCGTAAACCACCGAAAGAACCCCGGACTCCAGGTACTCGATCGCTTTCATTGGAGAATGAAATTCCCCGAAATACCAGACCCAGAAAAAAGTCATGGCATCGCAAACGACTATGACAGCAATCAACGTCGGCAGCCGGAAGCGATACGCAGCCTGGAGCACGGGGATGGCGAGCAGCACAAAATACGGACTTTCTCCGCGATTGGTAAGAAAGGTCAACGCCAACGCCAGCGTGATGTTTAAGAGGATGGATGCCCACACCAGCAAATCGGCCAGCGTCCGGCTCGGAGTTCCAATCGCTGCCCAGAGCCAGAGCAGTTCCAGCATCTTCAGCAGAAATGCCGTACCCAGAATGATCAGCAATGCAGGCGATGGCGAACCCAGCAAGGAAGAGAACAACGAATGCAGGAGAAGCAGAGCAGCGAGAAGAAATAAGTTCAGCGTGCCAAAGACCACCGCCTGCTGGCGGAATGATTCGAAATCAAAACGCGCCAGCGCAGGAATCCTCTTCGCTGCTCTCTTGAATAGCGTCACTTTAAATTGTACGCTCGGCCACGCCAACCCGACTCAAGTGGGTAAGTGAACGCAGGCACTTGAGTCGGCGGCCCTCCATTCGTGAGCGTTGCCACTTGCCAATCAGCGTGAACCCTTCCGGCCAGCGACTCTCAACACCCCATAGCCTGTCAGCGATACCAGACCCAATAATCCGATCAGCGGCACGGCACTCGCGGTCTTAGGGAGTTCTGTCGCTGCGGGTGGCTGCACCGAGGCGACCAGCGGTGGCATGGAGAGCCGCGTGGGCGCTTCCAGCAAGAGCGGTCCTTCGAATGCCACCGCAGATGCTTTGGGCGCCTCCCCGGTCAGAACCGTGTGTTTGGAAATCACGTGCTGTGGCGCGAGCGTTGTCACAGAGGCGTCGATCTCCATGCCTTCCCGTAAATCGAACACGGTCTTATCTTGCCCGTTGATATGAAACACGATTCCGTCTGGCACAGTGTAGGACTTGGTCGTGTTATCGGGAAACCGCAAGATCAGGTGCGGCCCACTCACTTTGAAGACTTTGCCTTTTACCGTCCGCAGCGTGGTAACTTCTTGCGGGGTTGTAACCGTGTGCACCTCTTGCATGAGTTTTGTGCCCGGCTTCAGCTCATGCATTGTCAGTTCCTTGCCATCGACCTGGAACTTCGTATCCTCCGCCAGGTTTAACAACTCCAGTTTGCCGCTCTCCAGGCGCACGACAATCTGATGGTTGGAAACGTGCATTACCTCTGCGTTGTTGATGTGAGTCGTTTCAACTTCATGTTTCGCGACTCCGGCGTCTCTGGTTGTTGCCGGATGGCTTATGTCCTGGGCAGCGACACCAAAACCTACAGCGCAGACAAATGACATTAGTACAAGCGACATCATAACCACTCTCTGGGAACGTTTCATTGCTTTCTCCTCCATAAAGACATGAATCCTACCAAGCCTTAGTTACCGCTTCTGTGCTCGACCTTGAGTCCAGCGACGCTGTGACGATATATCGCTTGGGCGCAGGGCCAAGATAGTAAAACGGGTAGCAGGTCACCAGGGTCAACGACGGCGTTGGCCGCGGCTGAAGGACGCTGACGTCCTTCGGATTCGTCACCTTGATCTGATCTACCCTGTAAACGTGTCTTCCGGACCGCGTCAGCAGCTCGATTTCATCGCCTCTGCGGATTTTTCTCAACGGCCGGAAGAAGCTGTCCCGGTGTCCGGCAATTCCGATGTTCCCGCCGAGCCCGGGCAGCGCAGTTCCGGCAATCCTTCCAACTCCTCGGTTCAAAGTGATTCTCTCAGTGCCCTCGAGCACCGGCACTTCCATTCCAAGCGATGCGATCCGAAGAACGCCGATGCTTTCTCCGCTGGAGTAGCTCGCGGGCTTTGCAACATACGCGACTTGCGGCGAGCTAACCGTGGACTCGCCTGCTAGCGTGACAGCTTCGCCTGCACCTATTCCGAACCCCGCCGAGAACTCACTTTCGGGCAAAACGCGTGAACTCTCGAAGATGGCTCGATCTGCGCCAGACCCAAGCAAACGGTGGATGTGAGCGACCGCAAACACGGACAGCAGCACAATCCCAAGAATCAGCAGGGCCTGGCTCAACACCCGAACGGCTTTGGACCACGTAATCACGGAGCACTAATCCCTTTCCAGCTCTCGCTCTGACTTCGCTGGCATGGCAGCATTCGTGTCTGCCGCCGGCGCGCTCACCATTGCCCGGACGCCAAACTCGTGCACCAGCCTGCCCCCGTTATGAGCTGTGTTGAGCAATAGCAGGATTCCCGCGCTATATAGAACGAGAAAAGCAAGGGGGAGGACTGTCGTCGACATCCGGTGATCCGCCTTCTTCACCCACATCGGGAAGGCCACCAAGGCGATGAAGATTATCGAGAGTATGCTGAACACGGCGCGCGTGCGCTCGGCCAGTGACTCATGCGTTTCCAGTACCTGTTGCACGCCAGCCGTTCGCTCCGCGATTTCACCGGCAGCTTCTCCTGTTTCGACTGCGATGAATGTTCCCGCAGTCCCGAGCAGAAGAAGAACCGTCGCAGCAATCAGGTACGGCCGACCTTTGGCGGGCTGCAGCAGCGCTCCCAAAAGGACAAAGATCGGGGCTATCAACAACAGTGCGATCGGAAAGTGAATGACCAGCGGGTGCAGCGCATCCCAGCTTGGAATTTGCGGAAACTGAAACATAAAAGCTCCTTAACAATAAGCGGGTCGCCGGTCGGCGACCCGTCGCTCAGCTGACTTTCTCAAACTTATCTTTATGCGAGAAACACGCGGGGCACTTCGAATAATCCACTTTCGCGCTCGTGAATCCGCACACCGTGCACACGTAATATTCCTTAGCCTTCGTGTTTTTGAGATTGGCCAGGTTGTTCAATGCGTCGGCGTAGAGCTTGGCATGTTCAGTCTCAGCCATCATGGCCAGGTTGAGAGTCCGGACCGCTTGCCGCTTGCCTTCGGCGCGAGCCTGCTTGAGAAACTCGGGATACATCGTATCTCGCTCGTAGGTCTCTCCCTTGATTGCGGCTTCCAGATTCTCTTTGGTTGACTTCACAACCGGAGTTTCCAGTTTGAGTTCGGCTGTGCCGCCCAATTTCTTGATGACAGCCGCGTGATTGGCGGCGTGAACACTCTCAGCCTTCGCTGCCGCCCGGAAAAGGCTGGCAATCTCTCCGTACTGTTCCTGGTCGGCCTTCTGAGCAAAAGCGAGATAGCGGGCGTGGGCGTTGCTCTCTCCGTTGTAGGCCGTTTGCAGATTTTCCACTGTGTTGCTCGTCGCTGCAGTTGCCAAAGTCGGTAACGCGACCGCGGCAACTATGAAGGCGAGCAGGATCGAAGCGAACTTATCCATTTCAATTTCCTTTCGCGGATTGCGAACCCGTCGAGCGGGATCGCTCGCCATTAGCAAACGCAAGGCACGGGCCAATCTGCATTTTTTGCAAATTGTAGAGAACACGCGCGAGAAGCGATTCTGCCTGTACGCGATCACGCCTTTTGTCAAAGCATTCGGACGCCTAGTGTCAGAGACTTTTGACAACAACAGCTGCGCGATTCGCGCGTGGCCGTTCCCTGATCCTGCACCGCGTGCAAGGACTCGCCGGAGTCCGTCCAAGCCTTTGGTTCTATTTAGATTGTGACTTGCTTCGAAGCCCCTGGGGTAAAGAGTTGCCTCCGTGCCAGATTACGCAGATCTCGGCACATGGCGTGCATTCCATTGATGCGCGGCTTTGATTCGAGGCTGCGCGTCGTGACACTTACTAGGAGGAGGCATGCAAATCCAGATCAGTGGCCGAAAAATGAAGCCCAGCAACCGGCTTCGCGAGCACATTCAACGGCGGCTTAACTTCGCCCTGCAGCGTTTTGCTCAGCACATCCGCAAACTGCACGTCCAGGTGCGGGATTTAAACGGTCCTCGTGGCGGCGTTGACAAGAGCTGCCAACTCACGATTTTCCTTATGTCCGGCGCAACCCGGGTGCTTGAAGAGCGCGCCCAAAACGCCTACTTGGCTATCGATTGCCTGGTAGACAAGGCGGCCACCTCAATCGCACGCCGGTTGCAAAGAAAGCACGACCGCCGCCGCGCTCACGGCCTCTCCAGACTCGCAGCTGCTTGAAACTTTGATGAGCTCTTTGGAAAGGACATTTCCATGACCCAGGCGCCGATCGACTTGGAATCCCTGCTGGCATGCGGGGTGGTGTTTCGCAGCACAGCCGATCCGGAAGCCGGATGGAAACTCCTTGAGGGCTTGGAGTCTCCAGATCCCGTTGTTCGGATGTTGGCTCAAGCATTCCTAATCGAGGGTGGTTCAGCATCAATGAGCATCCTGGAGGACGCCCTTTCCGAAGGCGCAGTAAGCACCGACACAGCCGCTCCGTGCATCGCCGCGATTTTGCGAGCACAAATACAACCGAAATGGATCGCTTCCGAACATGTACTCAACTGACATATACGACAGCCCCCGCAGGGCAATCTGCACACATCACCGATGCAAACACGGCAGGCGGTCGCTGACCAAGGAGGAATTATGGATGCCGCATCAATTCTCGTATTAGTCCTAACCGGAGGAGGTGTAGCACTTCTGATCTGGTTTGAAGTTAATTCCCGACGCAACGATGCCCAAAACAAGACCTCAGCTCGAATGCAAGTGACTTCGGACAGTCTGCAGAAAGAAAAATCGGTTAGCAATTCCGGAAAGCAAAAGACCGCTTAAGTTGGGGAGGGGATCTCCCCATCCCATCTGGGTAAAAAGTCCCAAAAGAAATTTCCGGGTATGGGACAATGGGCGCCTTTCTTGGGATACGATACTCGTAGATTCCCGAAAATAAGGGCTTTGCATAGATGCACTTCAGTGCAATAATGGCGGCCCTATAATTGCTCTGGCCAATTCAGGTTCCAGGTGGTCCCAGGTATGTGGATTGAAAAACTGGCGGACGGTGTGGTGCGAGTGCAAACACCGATCGGTCCGCGATACGTAATGCCATCATTCTTGCAGCGTTTATATTTGTTGTGGGTGTTCCGCAATTTTGACATCCTTCCTCACGCTGTCCTCAGTCGACGGCAGCAGCGCATGATCGATCAAATGTGCAGCCAGCAGCGGTTTGCCTCCATGGCATACGCCGGGGGCATGGACGAAGCTCCAGTAATCGGCACCATCGAGCATCGACCGCCGCTGGGGCCCGATTCATTGCCGCCCCGCAGGCCCGCAGCGCGGGAATCGTCGCTTGGGGCAGAAATGCGTCAGCGCCCCTAGGCTCGCCACTGGCGCCCAGCAGGCGTGCAGTCGTCTGGGGAGGATTGCGTTCACCACACCTGCCGTGATGGGTGCTGCCCTATCTTGTGTATGATGGCGATGCGGTGCGTGGCCTGCTGCTACGCGCTAGAGGGCTCGCCCACTTGCGGTGCGACTCGCGTTCCGGCTGAGCAAGGATGCTATAATTTTTGTTTCACACCCAAGAATTTCCGACCGTGGGCGCGTAGCTCAATTGGCAGAGCAACTGACTCTTAATCAGTAGGTTGAAGGTTCGATTCCTTCCGCGCTCACCATCTTTTCAATCACTTGCCAAAGTATGACTCCCCCGTCGAGTAAGACTCATCCATCACGCCACGACCCTCGGTGACGTTTCGCTAGCGGGTCCAGGACTGAGAACGCGCAGCAGGTTGCAAGCTGTTGCAGAGCAGCGCCTCCGGATAGCATAAAGCCAATGATCGCTCCGACCCGCTAAATACCGATTTCCGGAAGGATGTCCATGCGGCGGATCTGGGCGGCCACCCCGAATTCGGTGCCCTCATCTTCTACCCGCACCACCGTTGCCTGGCAACATACCCAGCACTTCTCGCCTGACGTAAGTTCCGGCGGCAGGATGAGCACGAGTTCCACCTCACTCCCCTGCTCCATCTTCGAATTGCTGTACAGGAAGATGCCATTGGCGCTGACATCGCGAGTGTGCGCCGGGACTTCGGCACCTTGCGCTGTGCGCACGCGCGTGGGCACGCGAGTGGCGATTCTCGTTCCGCTCCGGCGCTCGTGATTGGATTTTGTGGGCACGCTCAAAAAGTGACCACTTACTGTACACCAAGAGCGAATTCCGCACGAGGAATTCAGCCGAAAACGGCGAAGCACTAGCTGGTCGGCTTGCGCGAGCGGGCTGCCGGAACCACTAAGGCCTGTTCCATCGTGGGCACATTCATGCCCCGCAGTTTGACCTCGATCTCGTGCACCTTCTCCGGCTGCGACGTCTGATAGTAGGCCTGGACCAGCAACTCCATGGTGAAGGGATTTTCCTGGTCTTCCTCGAGGTGTGCGATCGCTTCCAGATACTTCTTCTGCTGCATCAGTAACATTCCCGCAGCTCCCTGATAGGAGGCTTGGATCACACGATTGCGGCTGCTGTTTGCCAGCTTTTCGAGGTCTTTGAGCGTTTGCTCCGCCACTGCCTGATTGCCGGCATGGGCAGCGCGCATCACGCGAACACGCCAGATGCGGGACGTTTCTTCGTCACGGTCAGAATGCGCAATCGATGCCTGATGATGCAACGCGTCTTCCGCCAGCTTCAGCTCCCGCAACGCTGCCGTGTCGTCCGACTGATATTCGGCTTTGTGGCGATAGGCCTGCGCTTCCTGCAATCCCTGCGCCTTGGCGTGGGCGTTCTGCGCGATCTCCGTGAACTGTTTATCGGCCTCGGCGAAATTGCCTTCGCGCACGTAGGTCATCGCCTTCTGCATACCGTAGGTGAGCCGGTCGGCCTCGTTATGCGCGAAACGGATGGCTTTGTCGTATTCGGCGCGCGCCTGTTCCTGATTGCCCATCAACGCATAAGTATCGCCCAGACCCAATTGTGCGCTGACGAAGTCAGGATCGATCTTCAGTGCGGCCTGATAATGCTCGAGCGCGCTGTCGAATTGCCCGGCCATACGCTTGAGTTCGCCATAAGAATCCTGCGGATTGGGCTCGTTGGGCAGCAGAACGAGGTAGCGATCCATGGCCGTGAATGCCTTGTCGAACTCGCGGTGCCGCGCTTCCACATAAGCGAGATCGTTAACAGCGGCGGGAAAGTTCTTGTCGATGGCGAGCGCCTTGAGCATAAAGTGCTCTGCCTGATCGTCCCCGTTCTCGCCCATCAGCCAGTTGCCCGCCAGGTACCACAGATGCTTGTCGCGGGGATACATCTCCAGCATGTCGTTCATGGCGGAAATGCCGCCGATGAAGTCGCCTTCCTGCACCTTGGAGATCCAGGCAACCATCAACTGTTCCCCTGGAGTTGCTTTGGGAGCGAGTTCCCTCGCCTTCTCGCGGGCGGAGCTGACCTCTTCCGGATTACCGCTGTTGAACGCGATCCAAGCCCAAGCGACAGCCAGAGTCGCATCTTCTTTTACTGCTGCGCGCCAGTCTTCGTTACAGCGCTCCAGATAAAGGTTCTCGTAATCCTCCACGCCTTTGAAGAACAGTTGGCGAGCTTTTGCCGAGGAGGTCGTCACTGGCATGGTGCTGGATTGAGACTTCTTGACGTGGTGCGCGAACGAAGGCGCGGCGAAACTCAGAGCGAGTGCGAACACTGCACAGAACTTCATGAAAGCGCGCGGCATCGAAGATCTCCGGACAGAGCTGTGGGGAGGAATTACGAGACGAGGGTAACATCGGCGTAATCAGCACACGAGGTGACGAAAGGAGTGGAACGGTAAGAACCGGCTTTTGTAATTGGGAAAAAATTGGTGCTGCTGGCCAGCGCCTCGGTATTCGCAAGATAAGCAGATTTTGCTGCGAATCAGATGTTTCCTTTTGGGAATTTCCTAGCTTGCAGCTAGCCCCCTCCCCCCTGGGGTCTCTTTGGAATCATCAGCTTGGCGGGAAATGCAGATTTAATCCTAGAGCCACAGCCACTTACAGGCAAAATCTTAAAAACATTGCACTTACCTTCAGTCAGAAGCACGAGCGCCACGCTAGCGCGCGACACGATGATGGCTGAATTCTAATATTGGGCGCAAGGTCAGATATCACATGAAATTGTAAGTCGCTGTGCAAATCTCGGGGCGACAGCCGCTCCCGGACAAGAGCCTAGGGGAACTCCACGACTCAATTAGTGGAGGGGCAGACCCCCTCGGGCCCGCCCGTGCCTGCGACCATATCTGTCCGCTTCCGAACACTCGAAGCGCGATGGCGGACATCTAAAACTGGGCATGCCCAAGAGGAATCTGTTAGGTTCAGCCGTTCCAAGAGCATAGGGCAAAGCGGCATTGGCCCGCGGAATGCGAAGACCAAAGGCTTGATAGATTTTGGGAGATGTCATGGAGAAGCTGATTCGCGAGATGAAAGCCGCCACTCGCTCTCTGCTACGCACCAAGGGCTATGGCCTGACCGTAATCATCACTCTGTCGGCGTGTATTGCGGTGAATGTCGCGATATTTGCCATCGTGAATTCGGTTCTACTGCGGCCACTGCCCTTCCCCAACGCCCAGCAGATCGTGCTGATGTCGAACCGGTATCCCAAGGCCGGGGTGCCCGACCAGTACATCAGCAGTTCGGGCGATTATTACGACCGTCTGAAGTACGTCACGGCCCTGCAGGATCAGGCCGAGTTCCGCTTTGCCGATCAGACCCTCACCATCAATGGAATGCCCCAACAAGCGAAGGGAATGATTGCCACCCCCTCGATTTTCCCGCTGCTGCAGGTGCAACCTCTTCTGGGCAGAGCTTTCACGGAGACGGAAGGCGAGATCGGGAGCGAGCAAAAAGTCATTCTCACTTACGGGCTGTGGCAGGAACTCTATGCCGGTGATCGCACGGTTTTAGGACGCGAACTGCGGCTGAGCGGCCGCCCTTTCACCATCGTCGGGGTCATGCCTCGCAATTTTGTCTTTGTCGACCCGGAAGTGCGGCTCTGGATCCCCGCGGCATTCACTGCGGACGAAAAGACAACCCATCACAACAACAACTGGTACAGCATCGGCCGCCTCAGACCCGGAGCGACCATCCAGCAGGTGCGGGCGCAAATCAACGTTCTCAACTCCGCGAACCTCGAACGTCTTCCGCAGATGAAGGAATTGCTGATCAATGCAGGCTTTCACACCGCGGTAGAGCCGCTGCAGGACATGCTGGTCCGAGACGTGAAAGGCGTGTTGTACCTCCTGTGGGCTGGCGCGGCCTTTGTCCTGCTCATCGGTGCGCTGAACGTTGCCAACCTGGCGCTTGCCCGTGTAAACCTGCGCAAAAAAGAAATTGCCACGCGCCTGGCCCTGGGTGCGGGAGGCGTACGGCTAATGAGCCAATTCCTGGCCGAGAATACGATACTGGCGGCCATGAGTTGCGCGTTCGGCGTTGCACTGGGCGCGGCCGCTTTGCGCGCCTTGGCAGTGGCAGGACTCAACCATTTTCCGCGCGCCTATGAAGTGACAATCAGTGGCAACGTAATCGCAATGGCCGCACTGATGGCCGCGGCAGCGGGTGTGCTCATCACCGCGCTTTCCGTACTCGGGTTCCCGAAGCAAGGGTTGCAAGAGGTTCTGCGCGAGGACGAGAGAACTGGCAGCGGCAGCAAAAGCACGCGGCGAGTGCGGCAGGGCCTGGTGGTGGCGCAAATCGGCTTTGCCTTTTCCCTGCTCTTTGGTGCCGGGCTTCTGCTGGCGAGTTTCCGTCAACTGCTCGACGTGAATCCCGGCTTCAGAACGAAAGGGATCGTGACCGCTTCCCTCAGCGCGCCGGAGACGAAGTATAAAGATCCGGTGCAACAGGACGCGCTGGCGAACCGCGCGCTGCAGAGCATCCGCCAGATGCCGGGCGTGCTCTCTGCCGGCGCGACTACAACCATTCCGCTGGGCGGCAATTACAATAACGGCGTCATCCTGGCCGAGGGACATGCCATGCAACCCGGCGAGTCGGTCATTTCGCCAAACCGGCTGGCGGTGACGCCCGGATATCTGGAAACGATGGGGATTACGCTGCTACGCGGGCGTTACTTTCAGGAAAGCGATAAGGACAACTCGCCGCGCGTGGTGATCGTGGACGAAAGCCTTGCTCAACGGTTCTGGCCGAATCGCGACCCCGTGGGCCAGCGCATGTACGAGCCGGGTGAACACGCCCAGATCACAAGCGATGAACACACGGTTTGGTATCGCGTGGTTGGAGTTGTGCGCTCCGTGCGATTGCAGGACCTCTCCGGTACCGGCAATCCTACGGGCACCTACTACCTGCCATTTGCGCAACGCACATCGAATTCCTTCACGATTGCGATCAACACTGCGGCAGACAGCACTGCGACGATTCCTGGCGTCCGAGCACAATTGGCAGCTATCGACCCGGACCTCGCGCTCTTCGATGTGAGAACGATGGCGCAGCGCGAGGAACTTTCGCTCTCCTCGCGACGAACCTCGATGTTGTTGGCACTGGCTTTTGGAATGCTTGCGCTGTTCCTGGCGGCTATCGGAATTTACGGAGTGCTCGCATATCTTGTCGCACAGCGCCGCAGAGAGATTGGCATTCGCGTGGCGCTGGGCAGCACGCATTCGGGAATAGTAAGGCTGGTAGTGCGCGAAGGATTCGTCCTGGTAGGAGTGGGCCTAGCGCTGGGGATGCTTGCCGCAATTTCCCTGCGCAGCCTAATTCGGTCTGAGATTTACGGAGTCGGTCCTCTGGATCCGCTCGTGATTGGGGGCGTCACGCTGGTGTTCGCCGTGGTTGCTTTATGCGCGTGCATCGTGCCCGCACGGCGCGCCGCGTGCGTGGATCCGATGATCGTGCTGAACCAACAATAGGATCCGGTCGCGGAAGTGCCGGGCAACCAATCCAGCAAAAAGCCCCTGCCGCAGCAGGGGCCTGGCTGCGCCATCAACTTAGAACTTAAAAACCGCCGAAAACTGAATGCCGCGAGGCCCGCCGCCGCCGATGAATGGATTGCCGATGCCCACGTCACCGGTAGCCGTGATGGGCAATGACCCAACGGTAACTTCTCGGTTTCCAGCTCCGTTAAGCCCGAATACGCCCGTGTACCCAGCGTCAGCAATGAAAGCCGGCAGCAGTGGGTTGGCAAAGTTGGGATGGTTGAGGATATTGAAGAAGTCAGCACTGAATTTCATTGTCAACCGTTCGGTAATCGCAGTCTTCTTGTAGATGGAGAAGTTCCATTCCTTGAAGGTTGGGCCGCTCAGTGAATTACGCCCCATGTTGCCGAAGTGCCTCGTGCCGATCTGGCAATCGGAGGCCAACCCAGAGGCGACAGTGACATTGGTAGTGCACGGGATCGCGAACGAACTCAGGTCGAGATAGTTATAGGGATCACGCTTGTGATAAACGATGGGACCCACGACATCGGGGCGATCAAAAGCGTTCCCGCTGCCGCTGTAATCGTCCCAGAAGTTGTAATTGAGGTGGAACGGCTGTCCGCTTTGTAATGTGAGAATGCTGTTCAGGCCCCAACCATTCTTGAGCTTCTGCATGCTTCCACCGCGATTAGGCAAGTCGTAGGAAAAGTTCCAGGTGAAACGGTGCGGAACGTTGAAGTTGGATGGCCCGTATTCCAGCCAGGGCCGAGTGCTGTCATTGGGCTGGGCGGCATTGGGTTGGAAATCTTCACCATCACTGGAGTTGTCGAGCGACTTCGACCAAACGTAGTTCACGATCGAAGTAACACCGTGCCATCCCGTAATTCTCAAGCTTGTCTGAATGGCGTTGTAGTTCGACTTGCCGGTGGAGTTTTCCTGTAGCACGTAATACGCGCCATAGGGATTCCCGTTGAGGGGCCTAGCATCCACGCCGAAGTCCTGAATGCATCCGCAGGCGATGTCGGCAGCATTGATCTGCGCTTCGCTGGGCTGGCTGATATCAAAGAAACGCCACAGACGATGCCCCTGCGAGCCAACGTATCCGACCTGGAGCACAGTCTTGCTCGAGATCTGCTGCTGGATGTTCAGGTTGTAATTCTCCATATAAGGAGACTTGATGTTGCGGTCGAAGCCGAAGGCGTCGCACTCGTAGCCGCAGGTGGTGGTCGCGGCGTACACCGGACTGCCATTAACGATCGGGCCACCGATGGCACCGGTCGAAAGAATTGGTTGAGGGCCGAAGTTGTTGTACGCTGGGCCGGGATCGAAGAACGGAGCGTACGGCAAGTGGCCGAGGACCATGTCTTGCGAGAACGAGTCAAAGAAAATGCCGTATCCGGCGCGGACCACGGTTCTACCTTTTCCCGTGATATCCCAAGCGGCGCTGATGCGGGGAGCGAAATCTTTCTTGTCAGGGTTGTACAAACTCGAGAGCCCGGGCTGTCCAACCTGCGTCAGAGTGAAGGTGCCTGTTCCCGGCGCAGGAGATACGCTGGTGATATTGCTTAGCAGGTTGTTCTTTTCCTTCACCACTCCGAAATAGTCCCAGCGCAAGCCGTAGTTGATGGTGAGCCGCTGCGTGGGACGAAAACTATCCTGTACGTAGAAGCCGAAGTTGTTCTCATGAGTGTGTCGTAGCGAGTTTCCGAAGTATTGAAAGCCGCTGTCTACATTGCCGGCAAGAAAGTCGGCCAGAGGATCGCCCGTGGCATCGCCGTTGAATTTCAACCTGCCCCTGAAGTACTTATCGAAATACTGCTGAATCGAGGTGCGATGGAAATCGACA
>QHVR01000408.1:0-622 GCA_003223595.1 Acidobacteriota bacterium | reverse complement strand
TTGGTATCGAAGCGGTGACGAGGAACGCTGCTGGTTGATCCCAATTGAGCGAAGCCGCTTACGAGAACAATCGGCATTCCCGAGTCAAAGGGGCCGCTTCCGCTACATTGGCTTACATCGGTGGCATTGCATAGCCCGATGGAGCTGGGATGGAAATTCTGATCGCCGGGGAAGAAGCCTTCGGCGAAGCGATTCCATCCGTATCGGAGTTCATTGACCTTATTCGCTCCAATGGTGTGCGTGTAGGAGATTGAGACGAGTTGCACTCGGGTTGGAGTGAAGGTGTTGAAGCCGGGCAACTGGCCGCCGCTGGCAGTCAGGGCGAGAGGAAAGGACTGAATGCTGTCACCAAAGAAATAGCGCCCCGTCAGAGTGTTACTCGGATTGAATTGTTCGTCGACCTTGGCGATAAAACTGGTCAGGTCGTTGAAAGAAGGAGAGACAACCGACGCTTGCCCGGTAGGAAGATTTGGTGCGGGCCACGGATGGCGGGCCAGAAGCTGGGCGATCACAGGGTTGCTGGCATCGCTCGGCGCCAGCTGCCCGTTTGGTCCCGATCCGGTGTTGGGAACATTAGCGACAGTCACTACGCCTACTGGCTCTCGCTGTCCTTCATAATCGG
>QHVR01000267.1 GCA_003223595.1 Acidobacteriota bacterium | reverse complement strand
GATGTCCGATGTCAAAGTGCGGCTGAGCTATGCGCCGATTTGAAGCGGCTGAAGCGCGATACAACATCGGGCAGCCGGGAGGTGGTGGCAAGCGCATCCCCGCATGGGTTCAGTCGCAGTTGGCTCGCCGCAGGTGCGTTGCTGATTGTAGTCTGTGCAGGCATAGCTTTCTGGGCGATGGCATCGCCGGGTCCTCCGAGAGTCACCTCTACAACCCAGCTTACCCGAGACGGCATTCCCAAATTTGGCGCTGTTACCGACGGTTCCAGGCTGTTTATTACGGAGAGAACTTCAAACTCCTGGGTCGTTCAAGCATCCACCAGCGGCGGCGAAACCAGCCCCATTCCTACTTCTTTCACGAACGTGGTTGCGGCGGACATCTCCACCGACCACACTCAGCTGCTGATATCCACGTTCTTCGGCACCGACCCAGAGGCTCAGTTCTGGAGTCTCCCGCTGCCATCGGGAGCACCGCGCCGGCTCGGCAGCTTGCTGGGCCATTATCCTTCGTGGTCTCCCAATGGGCGCCACCTGCTCTTTGCCCGAGGCTCTGACCTGTTCGTAGCCAATGCGGACGGGAGCGAACCCAGGAAGCTAATTACTGTACAGCAGAGCCTCGCATGCATTAGGGAATCGCCGGACGGAAAACGAATTCGCTTCACGATCACCGCGCCGGACCAGACCAGTGCCGCGATCTGGGAGATTCGTTCTGACGGTACGGGGCTGCATCCTGTGCTTCCCGGCTGGCACAATCCACCGCAGGAATTCTGCGGCAATTGGACGCCGGACGGACGCTACTATCTTTTTCGCGTTGTCGGTTCTCAATTTGATATTTGGGCACTCCGCGAGCCAGCGGGACTGTTCCGCTGGCGGGTGCCCCAACGCTTTCAACTCACGTCTGGTCCGATGTCATTCTTGGCGGAAACTGTTTCTCCCGACGGGAAGAAGATCTTTGCTGACGGAACCCAGGGGCGCGGTGAACTCGTACGTTACGACTCCAAATCACGCCAGTTCGTGCCATATCTCTCCGGCATTTCGGCCGGAGAATTGGATTACACACGTGACGGGAAGTGGGTTACCTACATCGTCTATCCCGAGGGAACTTTGTGGCGCAGCCGTGCCGACGGGAGTGAGCGCTTGCAGTTGACCGATGCGTCTGCCATAGCGGCGTTGCCGCGGTGGTCTCCCGATGGATCGCAGCTGACGTATGCCAGTACTCGACGAGGTTCGCCTTTGAAGGTCTTAGTGGTTTCAAGTCAGGGCGGCTCTCCCCAGGAACTGCTGCCCAGTGATCAAGGTGAGATTGACCCATCTTGGTCCCCGGACGGAAAGAAGGTAGCCTTCGGAGCAAATCCAGATGTGCACCTGGGAATTCGTATCGTCGAGCTTGCCACTCACCAGGTCACCACCGTTCCAGGCTCGGAAGATTTCTTCAGTCCCCGCTGGTCGCCCGACGCCCGGTACATCGTTGCACTAACCGCGGACTCAAAAAAGATCATGTTGTTTGACTTTACAAAGCGACAATGGTCGGTATGGATTGATGAACCGGGGGCGATTGGTTTTCCCAACTGGTCAGGAGATGGAAAGTTCTTGTACTACGATACGAACTTTGACCAGCACAGTACATTCCGCCGGGTCCGCGTGGGCGAAACTCGATCGGAACTCGTGGCCGACTTGCAATCATTGCGAAGATATAGTGCGTGGCCGGTCTTCGGTTGGAGTGGCCTTGCGCCTGACGGCTCGGCTCTGTTCACCCGTGACCTCAGCAGCGACGAGATCTACGCTTTAGATCTTGACCTCCCATAGGCGCTGCGACAGAGTAACTCCGCGGCCTTCTCGAGAGTCGCGCCTTGCACTCGGCCTGTTTTCATCGCCGCTCAATGCCCCTGCGCCGGTTTATCTCGCAACGTATAAACAAACTGCCGGATTTCGTGGCGCTCGCGGTCGATCTGCTGGGCGGATTCCTGCGCCAGTTGGCGATGGATCCGCAACTCCTGTTTCGATTTCTCCGCCTCACCTGCCTGGCGATAGGCTTGCCCCAAACGAAAGTGTGCCTCCTCCAGCCGCGGATCGATCTGAATGGCCTGCTGGTAGTCCGCGATTGCTTTCACATAATCGCGCTCTTCAGCGTGCAGAATTCCAAGTTCCAGGTACGCCGGCGCAAACTTGCGGTTCAACTGAACTGCACTCGCCAGCAACGATTCCGCTTGCGCAATTGCAGGGTCATTCGGGTCCTTGCGTGATTTCCAGAGCGCAACCGCGTAGTAGTAATTCGCCTCCGCATTCTGCGGTTGCAACTTAACGAAGCGCTGCAGTTTATCGATCTCCTCCTGCGACGGCCTGTTCCCAGCACGCAGCATTTTTCCGAGAAAGAGATACGGCGCCGGATCTACCGGATTCAAGTCCGACGCCTCACACATCCGCTGCACTGCCTCTTCGTTGCCTCCTCGGGCAAACGCCGCGGCGCCCAGCCCGATCAGCATGCGCGCAGACTTCGGATAGCGCGAGTTCCCCTTGGTGAAAACCTCGATCGCCGGTTCCGGCGCATGATGGAGCAGCAGTTCAGCGCCCCAATCGAATAAATAAGGCTCGCTGGCATCGAGTTCCGCCGCGCGCTGGTATTGCCGGACCGCTCCCAACGGATCGCCGCGCTTCTCCTCCGCATCGCCCAGCGCATGATGCACTTCCGCATCCCCAGGCTGAATCTCCGCCGCCTTGCGCAGGTACGCGATCGCCTCCTCTGACCTGCCGCTGGCAAGAAGCAGCGCCCCCAACCGGTGATTCGCTTCGGCGCTTGCGGGTGCGTGAGCGAGCGCCTCTCTCAGGGATTTCTCGGTCGCAGCCGCAGCTGCGCCTCCGCCGCTTTCGGGATGCGCCAGAGTAGCCGTCTCTTTGGCCAGCGATTCTCGTGTCCGCACCACCGTGTCCGACCCGTGTCCGCCAAGATTAGTGGTATCGGTAACCCCGGAGACGGTGAACTGTGGCTCGTCATAAAACTGCGGAGCACTTTGCCCGGAACTCGCAGCCGCTCCCAACCTCACATCAACGGTCTTGGTCTCGTTCGCTCCCAGCGCAATGGACGGAATTTCCACAGTCGCGCTTCCGTTCACAACCCGCAAGGCATAAGCCCCATCCCGCAGCCGCTCGAATTTATAAAACCCCTGCGCGTCAGACGCAGCCGTCAAAACCTGCTTGGAGTCTTTCCCCTGGAGTTGCACTTGAGCCTGCGCCACGGTTCTTCCCTGCCCATCGCGCACGATCCCCTGAACCGATGCGGAATATCCGCTCTGCGCCCAAACCAAGGCAGAGATCGTCAGGATCAGAAACGGGGGGAGCACGAAGCTCCGCACTCGGTTCAGGCGCCCAAGCGTAGTCAGGAGCGAAATGGAAGGGACGGACACAACGTCAATCGAGAATTCTAGCCATCAACCCCGCACCCGGCAAACAGGCTCGATCAGGAATTTCTCCGACTAACGGCTTGCAAGAACAAGCCGATGGGCGAACGCGAGGAACTCCTCCACCGCAATGGCTCAGAGCATCCACTCAGCGCACCTAAGTGCCTTGTTTCCAAGACTTTACTTATAACCCCTTTAGATCAAAAGACTTTGCGAGATCAAGCCGGGGGTACCAACACCAGAACTCCTTCTGATCCAAGACTTTGCGAAATCAGGTCCGCAAAATTCTGCGCCTTCACTTCCGAACCGCAAGCCAGTTCAGCCCTCCAATAATGATGGTGACCAGCAGGATGACGCTCCCGCTGAAGTCCACCCCGCTAAGCAGCGCTACGCAGATCAGCACGCCTGCCCCGGCGAACAGCCACCCTGCAGGCAGGCGCAGCCACGCCGCTCCCGGCTGCTTCCGCCGCAGCGCCGGCACGGCCGCGCACACCGCCCCGTAATAAAGCAGCCGCGCCACCGCCGACAACGTGACGTTCCACGTAAAACTGCCCGCCAGCGCCAGCACCCAGCACAGCACCGCAAACGCGACTATCGACACATGCGGCGTCTTGAACCGCGGATGAACCGCTCCAAACACTCGCGGAAAGTCTCCCTGCTCGGCGAAAGCGAACGTCATCCGCGGCCCAGTCAGAAAGTTCGCGCTCAGGTATCCATAGACCGAAACCAGCGCTCCCACAGCGACCAGCGCGGCCCCGCCGCTACCCATCACCAGCCTTGCAACCTCCGCCAGCGGACGATCCGTGTGCGCCGTCGCGGGCAGCACGCCCACCACGACCCACTGGATCGTCGTGTAAATCAGCGTGACCACCGCGAGCGCCGTGAACAGCGCAAACGGCGCGTCGCGCCTGGGATTTCTCGCCTCTCCCAGCGGATTCATCGCCGCCTCATACCCGCCATAAGCGAAGAAGAGCAGCAGCAGCGCGTCCCGCCAAGTGCGGACGCCGGCATGGGGGGTCGGCCACGGCACAGCCGCGTGGGTCGACAGAAAGTACGCACCTACCAGACACACAATCGCCAGCGGCACCATTTTGCCAATCACAAAAATGTTGCTGACCAGAGTTCCACTGCGCACCCCGGTGTAATTCACGATGAGCAGAATTCCCAGAAGCAGCGTCACAATCGCGAACCGCACCCCAAGATGCGCGACCTGCGGCCAGAACGTGCCCAGGTAAATGACCAGCAGGTTGGCATTGGCCGCGCAAGCCGTGAGCCGGCTCAGCATCATCATCCAGCCCACCTGCAGCCCGGTGAACTGTCCGAACGCGGCGCGGCAATAAATGTAGGTTCCCCCGGTTCCGCTGAACTGCGAGGCGACCTCGCCGTAGCACGCGATGATCACGCCCATGGCCGCACCTGCCAGCAGCACAGCCCACGGACTCAGCCGGCCAACTTTGTCCGCCACTTGCGAAGGCAGCCCAAAAATGCCGCTGCCCAAAATCGAATTGACTGTCAGCGCGACCAGGCTCCACCGCCCGATGGCACGAACCAATCCTTCGCTGGTTGTGCCAAGCTGATCACGTTGGGGCATCGCGAGTTTGTATCACAAACACGACGGACGTGTGCGGGCGCACCACGCGCACGCCAAAAGCCGCGTGTCGCATGGCTTTCGTCCACCTTCAGCGGACGAAAGTAACGCCCGAATTACGAAAGCGCATGCCCGTGGGACATCTACTCGCTTGCTGGTGCCGATGAGAAGGTTAACTGGCGAACGAAATGGCTTTCGAAGACACGAACGACCTGCATCTCCGAATAGCGCGCGTGACCGATGACCTGCGAACCATTCAGCAGGAACTGAATTGCGCCGCCATGCAGGCCCCGAGCGATCCCGAACTGATGGAGGCTCTCAACTCGCTGTCTGAGACCGAGCCTATTGAGACACTCCGCGTGGCGCTCGACCAGATGCGCCATTTCCTGTGGTTCTATTCGCAGGTCGTGGGCAGCGAGCCGGAACTGGGCGACCTACGACAGGCGGCCAAAACTTCTACGGACGAAACTCCGAAAACCGAGAGCACGTTTCTGGACAAGCTTTCGCGTGCCGACGAACTGGTGCTGTTACATCACTTGGCCGACTCCAACCGCCGGAAACCAAATTAACCGCGGCAGAAGAGATCCGCGGGGTTCCTGTGTTCCGCTGTGTCCCCCCGTGGTGAGTAGTTTGTCAGAACCCCTGTCCACCAACGATGGTCTTGAGGACATTGCCCTCGGGCGAGAGCACGGCAAAGTCAGCGCGGGCACCAGGTTTGAGCGTCCCGTAAAGACCATTCATCCTCACGGCGCCCGCCGGATTGAGGGTCGCCGCTCGCACCGCATCCCGCAGACTCCACTTCGAGAACTGGGTCACGTTGCGAACCGCACGATCCATGGTCAGCACGCTTCCCGCCAGGCTGTTATTGGCAGTGCACTTTCCGTCCTTCACATCCACTTCGATCGGCCCCAATTGGTATTTGCCGTCGGGCATTCCGGTGGCAGAGATCGCATCGGTAATCAACACC
>QHVR01000795.1 GCA_003223595.1 Acidobacteriota bacterium | reverse complement strand
GAAGAAGGACTGCACAAGCTGAGCGCGGCCGCTAAGAATTGGATTTTCGAGTAAGAGGTTTTCATTGAATCGTCTGTTCTGGATGGACCGGATGCCGCGCATGCCTCGCCCTGAAGCGGGATTGCGAGCGCTCGCTGAACGCGCTCCCCAGGCGGAAGCGATTGCCGCTTCATGGATCGAGTGCGTGCGTCCGACTCTGATGCAGATTTACGCCTTGCGCCGCCGCCTGGCAACCATCGCCGTCGCTGTTCTCGCTGTGCTCCTGTTTGTGCATGTTATGTTCGGGGCCAATGGAATGGTCGTCTACAAGCAGAAGCGCGCCGAATACGAAGCTTTGCGAAAAAAGATCGTCGAAGTACAGCGCGACAATGATCGCTATACCCAGCAAATCCAGGGCCTCAAGACCGATCAGACTGCCATCGAAAAAGAAGCGCGCGAGCAACTGGGTTACGCCAAACCGGGCGAGTACGTCTATGTGCCCCCGGCTGCAACCAAGGCTGCGCCTCCAGCCAATCACACCGCGAAAAAGTAGCGCCTCGGTTTTGCCTGGGATGCAATTTCCGATTCCGCTTGTCTCCAGTTACTGACACTCTCAGCTTTGCTCTGTGGTATATTGCCTCTGCTCCAAGGAACATCACAGCCGGGATTACGCGCGTGAACGTCAGCCTCTATCCCGGCCGAACCACGATTCCGTTGCGGTGTGGGTCCGCAACTTTGAACTTCGAAAAGGAGAACAAACGCTCATGAGAAAAGTGCTGCTGATTTGCTTCGCCCTTTGCTTCGTATTCGCGATGTACGCCATGGCGGCCGATGACATGGGGAAGAGTTCAACCGTAAAGGGATGGGTTGCTGACGACAAGTGCGGCGCCAAAGGCGCCAATGCCAAGGCTGAGGCCTGCACCAAGAAGTGCCTTGAGAGCGGAGCCAAGATGGTGGTCGTCACCGACGGCGATCAGAAGATACTGATGGTCGATAACCCTGACTCGCTGAAGGGACATGAAGGACATCACGTGGCTGTCACCGGAACGGTGAAAGGCGATTCGATCCACGTCGACAGCGCCAAGATGCTGTGATCGAGTAGGCAAGAGAAAGTCTAAAGGGCGGCTCGAGAGAGCCGCCCTTTCTATTGGGTAATTTGGTAATTGAGTAATTTAAGAGCGAGCGGTCCCAATATTTCAGTTATTCAATTAGGCAATTTCTCAATCACCGTACGACGCCTTCCAGCGGCGAACTGGCGGTCGCGTATAGCTTCTTCGGCATTCGGCCGGAAAGATAGGCTTGCCGTCCCGCCACCACCGCATGTTTCATGGCTTCCGCCATTAGAACCGGATCCTGAGCGTTGGCGATGCCGGTATTCATCAGGACCGCATCTGCTCCGAGCTCCATGGCGATCGCCGCATCCGAGGCGGTACCGACACCCGCATCGACAATCAAAGGCACGCCACTGATCATCTCGCGCAAGATGCGGATGTGAGCCTGATTTTGAATGCCCATACCGCTGCCGATGGGAGCGCCCAAAGGCATGATGGTGGCCGCGCCTGCATCAATCAGACGCTTTGCGAAGACGATGTCATCGGACGTGTAGGGCAGAACTGTGAAACCTTCTTTCACCAGCACCCGCGTGGCTTCGAGCGTGGCCTGCACATCAGGATAGAGCGTCGCCTGATCGCCAATGACTTCGAGCTTCACCCAATCGGAGATCCCGACTTCGCGGCCGAGGCGAGCCGCGCGGATGGCTTCATCCGCGGTATAGCAACCGGCGGTGTTCGGAAGCAGGAAGTACTTCTTGGGATCAATGTAGTCGAGATTGACCCGGCGTACGGCCACCGTAACCATTTCGGCGCCGCTGGCTTCGAGAGCGCGCGCTGTTTCCTGAAACGACTTGTATTTCCCCGTGCCAACAATAAGCCGGGAGCGGAAGGAACGTCCGGCAATAATCAGTGAGTCCGACATGGGAATATTGTATTCCGAAAGACGAACGTACGAAGGCGCACGCGCACACGACACGAGACCTCACGATTGTTAGAGACCTAGCCCTACGGAGTTGGTGGCGTTGCTGCTGGTTCCCGGTCTCAATGCGGCTGTTCCTACATGTTTGGGACGACGGCTGCTTCGGCTTCGGCGTAGAGGTCGTCGATCTGCTTGCGGTAGCGATCTTCGACTACGCGCCGCCGGAGTTTCAGGCTGG
>QHVR01000266.1 GCA_003223595.1 Acidobacteriota bacterium | reverse complement strand
TCAAGTCCTGTACCAGTTTTATCGCCATGATCGCGCAGGAGCGCTTTGGTTTCGATCCCGCCCCGGTAGCCGATCTTGTCTACTGGACTGATGTCATTGATGGAGCGCTCTATCCCGATGCCAAGACCGCGGTCGAGATGAAAGCTCCCGCCATGAAGCTAACCATGGTGATCGAGTCAGCGCCGGACCATGGATTCGTGCCCAATCTGATTCCACTGCTGGCGACCAAGCCGCTGGGGGAAATTCTGGACGAGCCTTTTGTGGCGCCTTTACTTCCCCCGCTTCTTCATCGCCACGAGTTCTCGATGGACATTCTGAAAGAGCGCACGGAATGCAAAGACCGAACCATTTTCTTTGACGTGACCGATCAGGATCTTGAGGGCTACAACAAATTCATTCCGTATTATTTGCATCCTGAGTCGGTTTACAGCGTCGGCCTGAGCAAAAGCAGCTTCCGTGTGAAAGTGTCCGTGGGATCGAATCCATGGGCGCCGCAGCCGCCGGAAGTGAATCTGGCGAAAATCTGCGAACGCTACGGCGGAGGCGGTCACGCCCGCGTAGGCGCGATCTCGTTTCCGGTGAATCAGCACGCCACAGCGATCAAAGCCTCACAGGAAATCGTGGCCGAACTGCGGGCCGCGGTGCGCAGCAAGAGTTAAGCTACGACCACATATGATCGAGGCATGGTCCGGCGGCGGTATCCGACCGCGGGAGTTCGCGATGAGCCAGCATCAGGTGATCTTTTCATTCGTGCTGACAACTATTCTTGGCTGCACCCTCCACGCACAAAGCACACCGGAACGGTCGTTGCTGGCGCTGAGCAAGAAAGACCAGACGCTGGCCATCGTTGATCCATCCAGATTGAAAGTGCTGGCGCGTATTCCGGTGGGCAATGATCCGCATGAAGTCATCGCTTCTAGTGATGGCAAAACGGCGTACGTTTCCAATTATGGGTTCGGTGCCTACAACACTTTGGCAGTGATCGACTTGGCAGGGAAGAAAGCTCTACCCGCAATCGATCTTGGTCCCCTTCGGGGACCGCACGGGTTGGCCTTCATTGGCGAGAAAGTATGGTTCACCGCGGAGGCCGCGAAAGCGATTGGCAGCTACGATCCGAAATCAGGCAAGGTTGATTGGATTCTGGGCACGGGGCAAGATCGAACTCACATGATTTGGCTTACGGATGACGAGAAGCGGATCGTGACTACGAACGTAACTTCAGGGAGCGTCAGCATCATCGATAAAATTCCTCCACGCATGCCCGGGGCGCCTGCCGGCGCTAACAATCCGCCGCCACGCCCCACTCCTCCCGGTGGCGACTGGGAACAGACGGTGGTAAAAATTGGTAACGGCTCCGAAGGTTTCGACGTTTCGCCGAGTGGCCAGGAAATCTGGGTAGCCAACGCGCAGGACGGGACCATCTCGATTATCAACTTGGCCTCCAAGACTGTCACAGACACCATCGCCGCGAATGTCCCTGGCGCGAACCGGCTGAAGTTCACTCCCGATGGCTCCCGAGTCCTAGTGTCCAGCCTGCGCGGGGGAGATCTGACCATCTTCGATCCCTCCAGCAGAAAAGAGATCAAGCGATTGAAACTGGGACACGGCACGGCCGGCATTCTTATTGAACCGAATGGCGAGAGAGCCTTCGTGGCGTGCTCTCCCGACAATTACGTTGCCGTGATTGATCTCAAGTCTCTTCAGGACGTTGGGCACATCGATGTGGGCCAAAACCCGGACGGTTTGGCATGGGCCATTGTGCATTGAAGCCACCGCGCGAAGAGGCGGAACTGGCTGTATGGGCGCCCCCGAGCACGCGTGATACCCTGCCAATAAGTTAGACGCATGCGCCCTCCCACTCCACCGCCCCCCCGCCGCCAACGACGAGTGCTGCAGACTGTCGCCACAATCGAGTTCCTCAAGGGTGTTTTCGTCACGCTGAGCATTTGCGCCCTTCTCCTGGTTCACAAGGACGCGTGGCTCTATGCCGAGAGCGTGTTGGCAGTGTTCCACATCAGCACCGATCGTCGCATCGCCCGGATGTTCCTGGATTTTGCCGACAACGTCACTGATGCGAAACTGTGGGCTGCGGCGTGGCTTGCGTTTGCATACTCGACGCTTCGATTCATAGAAGGGTATGGACTATGGAGATGCCGCACGTGGGCCGAATGGGTGGCGGCGATCTCCGGCACCTTGCTGCTGCCCTTGGAAGTGCGCGAGTTGTTTCGCCGCGTCACGCTGTTGCGTTGTGGAGTGTTAATCGTCAATGTGGCGGTCGTGCTTTACATGGTCTACATCATCCTCGCGAACCGGCGCGAGCACAGAAAAGCCGCCTGCTCCTGAATACGCGAAGACACTCTTTCGCTTGCTTTAAAGCTCCTGCGCTTGTTCATCTGTGGCCGGTAAATCACTGTATTGGCTGGTCTTCGATGCTATGACATCCTGAGGGTAGCAGAGGGGGCCTGGCGTTGTTTTCGTGCGGAGGATGTATGCGTTTCTCTCCCGTATATCTGTTCACACTATTTCTGTTCACGTTTCTGGTCGCAGGTGTTTGCCCGGCACAGGACACCCGCTTCGGAGCAGGTCCGGAGTATCTGATCACGACGGCAAATGCGAAGTTTCTGCGGCCCATTGCTACACCCAGTATGTCGCTGGATGCGCCGCTCCCCGGGATTCCACCCCTGCCGCAAATTGGTCCGCCGGTGGCAGATCAACCCTACGCTTCCGATCCTCTGCTGGCTAACCAACCCGATCTCTTTCCGATCTACTACGGCTACCCAGAGGTGCCACTTATCGAACTGAGCGGCAATGCTCCTCGCGAGGTGCCCGCTAGCGTGAATGACACGGGCTACGTTGCGATTACGAGCGCGCAGTCGCTGGTCGAACGGGGCTTTGGCGTGAGCGTCGCGGAAGACGCGTTATTCTGGAAAACTCACAAACGCGTTGCGGCACGCGTGTACACCAATGCCGATATTAGGCGGTAGCGCATGGAGTGCCGACCGGGGATGTGATTGAACTGTCTCCAGCCGGAGTCGTGGTAGCCTTGAAGCCATTTCAGGCTCCGGAGAGTCCATGCACGACGCCAATGCTTCGCATCTCGACCTGCAGACCATTGCGAAAACAATCATGGAGCAGCGCGGCTTCGAGCCGGATTTTCCTGCAGCCGTATCCGACCAACTCGCGAAGTTACGGCAGAATCCTCCACAGATCGCAGCCGGCGGCGATGTTCGCGATCTTCGCAACCTCCTCTGGTCCTCGATCGACAACGACACCTCTCGCGATCTGGATCAGATTGAAGTCGCCGAGCGCGCTCCCAACGGCGATGTGAAGGTCATGATCGGTATTGCAGACGTGGATGCCTTCGTCCCCAAGCAGACTCCCATCGACCAGCATGCGGCGACAGAAACCACTACCGTCTACACCGGCGTGCGCAACTTTCCTATGCTACCGGAAGAACTTTCGACGGGGATCACGTCGCTGCTCGACGGGCAGGATCGCTTCGCGATTGTTATCGAGTTCGTCATCGACTCGAGCGGAGCAGTCACGTCGGCGGAACTCTACCGCGCGCTGGTGCGCAACCAGGCGCAACTGCAATACAACTCGCTTGGCGCATGGCTGGAAGGTGCCGGAGAGGCTCCGGCGAAGGTTCAACAATCCAAGGAGTTACAGGAGCAACTGAAGCTTCAGGATGAGGTGGCGCAAAGGTTAAAGGGCCAGCGCCAGCAGCACGGCGCACTAAACCTTCAAACGGACGAAGTTCATCCATTGGTGCTGAATGAACAGGTGGTCGACATCGTAAAGCAGCAGAAGAACCGCGCCACCGAGCTCATCGAAGACTTTATGGTTGCCGCGAATGGAGTAGTGGCAAGGAAATTGGAGAATGTTTCCTCCTTGCGGCGAATCGTGCGCACGCCCGAACGGTGGGATCGCATTGTGCAACTCGCTGCGGGCAAGGGCGCGAGCCTTCCCGCAGAGCCTGATTCCAAAGCATTGAACGATTTCCTGATCCGGCAGAAAGCGGCAGATCCTGATCATTTTGCCGATCTCTCCCTGGCGGTGATCAAACTGATCGGCCCTGGCGAGTACGTGCTGGAAAAGGCGGGAGAAACAGCGCCGGGTCACTTCGGTCTGGCGGTGCAAGACTACACGCACGCGACGGCACCCAACCGCCGTTTCGCTGATGTGGTCACGCAGCGGTTGATCAAGGCCACCATCACGGGACAGAAGAATCCATATTCCGACGATGAGCTGACTGCGATTGCGGCCAACTGCACGCAAAAAGAGGATGCCGCCAGAAAGGTGGAGCGCGAAATGTCGAAGCGCCTGGCAGCGATCGCCATGCAACACCGCATTGGTGAAGCCTTCGACGCCATCGTCACCGGAGTCACCGATCACGGCACCTTCGTTCGCGTTCTGCAGCCCCACGTGGAAGGCCTGCTCATTCAAGGCCACGGACTCGACGTGGGTGACAAACTGCGAGCCAAGCTGGTCAGCGTCAACGTGGAGAAGGGGTACATCGACTTCGCCCGCGCCTGATCGCTATTCCGTTACCACAGCTTTCACCAGGTTGCGAGGATGATCCACGTCGTAGCCTTTGTTCACGGCGACGTGATAGGCGAAGAGCTGAAGCGGGATGACTTCTACAATGGGCAGCAGCAACTCCGGCGCCGGCGGGACGTAAAACACGTGCTCGGCGATGGCGGAGACTTCGTTGTCTCCTTCTGTTGCTACCGTGACCAGCGGACCCTTGCGCGAGCGAACTTCCTTCATAACCTCCAAAGTCCGGCGGTAACGCAAAACCGAATCGGGATCGCGGTGGTCGCAGGTCGCGATCACCACCACGGGCAGCTTGTCATCGACGAGCGCGTTGGGGCCATGCTTCAGTTCTCCCGCCGGATATCCTTCCGCGTGGGCGTAGGAAATCTCTTTCAGTTTGAGCGCCCCTTCGCGGGCGATTGCGTAGTGCACCCCACGTCCTAGGTATAAAAATTTTTCGGCTTGGAAGTGGACGCCGCCGAACTCTTCGGCCAAGCCGTCCCAGATTGCCAGCTTCTCTTCGATGGCAGCCGGAAGTCGCATCAGGCGCTGCAAGTAAGAGCGCGTCACTTCCGACGTCATGCGCCCACGCTTGCGGGCAAGGAACAGGGCCATGAGATACAGAATCGTGAGCTGGGTAGTGAAGCTCTTGGTCGCGGGAATGGAAACCTCAGGTCCCGCGCCGGAGATCAAAGCTGCGCTGGCCTCGCGCACGATCGTTGTGTTGGGGACATTCGAGATGGCGATGGTCTTGACGCCTCGCGTGAGAGCCTCGCGCTGGGCCGCCAGCGTATCGGCCGTCTCTCCGGATTGCGTGATCACCATAACGATCGGTTCCACCGCGGCGTGGGTCGAGCGGTAGCAATACTCGCTGGCATATTCGACATCCACCGCCACGCCCGAGAGGTCCTCGATCATGATCTCGCCGGCCAGGCCTGCGTGACGGCTCGATCCGCTGGCTGCGATGATCAACTTTTCAAAAGTAAGGAGCGCGCCCGCAATGGGCTCCAATTCGCCGGGAAAAATAATGTCGTTCTCGAGATGTTTTTCGACGGTCTTTGCGATGGCCGCGGGCTGCTCATAGATTTCGCGACGCATGGCATGAGCAAATTTGCCGCTAGAAGGCGATGCGCTCTTGGAACCGTTCTCTTTCTTGTTCTTCGTTGGTGTCATGACTGTGGCTGAGAATAAACGATCATACGTCTGAGTGGCAAAGCAGGGGTTAGCGCAATCACGAGCGCACATCACCGGCGTAAGCGCCTTGACGGTGCATCACTTCGGCACGACTGACGTCGTGCCCTTCCCAAGGCCCTTACCGCGTCCCCTCAAAATGCGCTTCGATTTCCTCCAGCGTCTTTCCCTTGGTCTCAGGCAGGAACCAGGTTGCGGTCACGAAGTAAATAATCGTGAATGCCGCAAAACCAAAGAACATCGTCGAGTATCCATACTCGCCCACGGTGGGCAGGAAAATCGCCGCGATAGCGGTTGACACTGCCTGGTTGAGCACCAGCGCGACGCTCATCCCGTTGGAGCGGATGCGTGTCGGCATCAGTTCCGAAAGCGCGAGCCACACGCACACTCCTGGACCGACTGCATAAAACGCCATGAAGATGAACAGGGTGATGGCCACGATCCAGCCATGGCTGGGAGCAGGGATCGGCGTGACGAGCGCGTTCTCAATCTTCAGCGGAGCCGTACGCGCGGCCTCCAGATTTCCAAAAGGATTGGAGAAAAAGGCGTTCACGCGATTCGCCGGCACTGCATCTTCACGCGAGATCTCAATGGGCTTCGCCGCAGGATCGTCCGATCGCACCGCCTGGCTTGCCGCCCGGAAGTCTCCGTAGGAATAAATCACAACCAGCGAAGTTGGTGTGTCGCTCGCTGCTTTTCCGGAGGCAGCCAGCAAGTTGGCCGCAGTATCCTGGTTGTACTCGAGTTTCACCGTCTGTCCGGGCGTCACCATCGACTGCAGGACAGAGCGCGAATCAATTCCCGATTTTTCGCTCTGCCGGAACAGAATCCCCGTACATAACATCGACCCGATGATTCCAGCCGTCCCCAGCGAAAGCAGGAACTTGCGCCCCTTGCGATCGACTAACATGACCCCCGCAAAGGTCACAAAGAAATTGATGAACGTGAACAGCACATAGCCGAGATGGGCGGCAAAGTCGGAGAGCCCGCTCTGCAGAAGAATGTTGGTGTTGTAAGCGATGATGGAGTTAATGCCGGTGGTCTGATTGCACGCCAGAATGACGCAGGCTAGCACAAACGGAATCACATATTTGCGCCGCAGCAGCGAGTCTTTCACCTTCGTTCCTGACTGCCGCTTCAGAGTTTCCGCCGCGGCCAAGTCCTGCATCTCTTTCAATTCGAGATCGGCCTGCTCCGTGCTGCGGGAACGCAGCAACGCGGCGTACGCAGCGTCGTTCCTCTCGCGCTTGAGCAGCCAGCGAGGCGATTCTGAGAGCATGAGGGTGCCAATCACAAAAAGAATTCCCGGCGGCAACGACACCCAGAAAATTCCCCGCCAGGCTGAATTCTTGAACGCGAAGATCGCGTTGGCATCCCCCGTCTGCACGATATGTTCCAGCCGAAAGCTGAACAATAGGCCAATGAGCGCGGCAGCCGCGATTCCTGCCGTCAATAGCCATTGAAAGATTCCCGTACCTTTCCCGCGATTGGAGGCAGTCAGGCATTCCGCCAAATAAAGTGGCACGACCACGCCGATCAGTCCCGCGCTTGTCCCCTGGAGCAGACGGCCAAGAACCAGAGGGCCATAACCGTGCGCCAGCGCAATCATTGGAATGCTGATCACGAACATGACGCCGCTGATGGCCATCAGGGCCTTGCGTCCGATCCAGTCGGCAAGCAGTCCGGCGAAGAGCGTGGAAATCACGCTGCCCAGCAGCACCGCCGCGACCACGATGGAAAGCTCGGCGCGATTCAATCCGGAAGTGGCCTCGAGATAAGGAAGTGCTCCCGCGATGATTCCGACGTCTACTCCATAGAGCAGTCCGCCAAGTCCAGCCACAATCAGAAGAAAACGGTTATAAAAAATCTTTTTGCTGTCGAGCACGGACGCACTGGTTAGAGGCGGCGTTGTCATAGGCGTATGGGCACCTGATTGCCTGCTGAAGTTGGGACGAAATCTCGCGCCTTCAATTCCACAAAGGCATCCGAATTGTAACGTAGGTATCCTCGGGAATTCGCGCCTAGTCGAACGTGGGATGATGTTGCCTGGCTCCCGTCCGTCGGGCCGCCGTTCAGCTACAATACCCAAGCCGCTCGGCAGTTCAATTCGAGCTTCCACCCTCCGGGATGCGATACGGGTTCATCATCGACAATCGCAAGTGCATCGGCTGTCACGCCTGCACGGTCGCGTGCAAGACCGAAAACCACGTGCCGCTCACCGTGAACCGCACCTGGGTGAAGTATGTCGAGAAGGGGACATTTCCCAACACCCGCCGCGTCTTCCAGGTGACTCGCTGCAATCATTGCGAGAATCCTCCTTGCGTGACCATCTGTCCCGTGACGGCGATGTACCAGCGCAAAGATGGGATCGTGGACTTCAGCTCCGAACGCTGTATTGGCTGCAAAGCCTGCATGCAAGCATGCCCGTACGACTCCATCTACATCGATCCCGACCAGGGGACGGCCGCCAAATGTCATTTCTGCGCCCATCGTACGGAGGTGGGTTTGGAACCTTCCTGCGTGGTGGTATGTCCTGAGCACGCGATCATCGCGGGAGATCTCGATTCCGTGGATGGCGAAATCGGGCAATTGCTGGCTCGCGAACCGGTGCGGGTTCGCAAACCAGAGCAGGGAACCCGGCCCAAGCTTTATTACATTGACGCCGACGAGAGCGCTATCGTGCCCACGGCTGCCCGGCACGAGTCGATGTACATGTGGGCGGAACGCAACGAATCTTTGCACGGTGGAGGCGCCCTCTATCCTTCTGATAGCCCGCTGCTGCAAGAAAACGCGCTCGCCGCCTATGACGTTTCGCACGCCCGCCCGTGGGGATGGCAAGTTCCCGCGTACTGCTGGACCAAATCGATTGGCTCAGGAGCGCTCGCGATTCCGGCATTTGCCATGCTGCTGGGCCGGCTTGGGACCGATCGTCTGCGCGATGTGGCACTGTCCACCATTGCTCTCATCTTCACCGCAATCACGACGGTCTTGCTGGTG
>QHVR01000265.1 GCA_003223595.1 Acidobacteriota bacterium | reverse complement strand
ATCCGGCGAGCAGGAGGATGTCGGTACGCGTTCGAGCGGTCATTGGAAGTTATTGGAGGCTTATCGACGGATGATTGAAGATTTGAAAGCTCCGCGCTGATCTCGTGCGAGCAAACGGCGATTCAACAATCAGAGATCAACCATCCACCTCATTGTACGGAAGGCCCACGTTTGATCTGCAGAATCACCTGCCGCACAGTCTCCGCTAGAGGCCCCTCAAGCGAGCAACCGCTGGCACACTCATGGCCACCGCCGCCAAAAGTCTCCGCCACGTGTGCCACATCGATCTTACCCTTGCTACGAAGGCTTACACGATAACGTCCGTCCGGTAACTCGCGGAAGAATGCAGCCACCTCTACCCCACCGATCGACAATACGTAGTTGACCAATCCTTCGCAATCTTCTTCGATCGCGCCCACGCGCTCCATTTGTTTCTGTGTGACCCAGAAATACCCGATCTGACCCTCCACATTGAGATTGCGCAACGCTTCTCCAAGCAACCGGATCTTAGCCTGGGAGTGCGCGAAATAGATGCCCCGCGCGCAGTGCGCCGCATCCGCTCCGGCCAGCACCAGTTCGCGCGCCAGCGCAAACGTGCTCTCGTTGGTACCTTGAAACATAAACGATCCCGTGTCCGTCATCAGGGCGGTATACAGGCAGGTTGCGATCTCAGGTGAGAACTTCACTCCCGCCTCGCGGCCGAGCCGGAATACCATTTCCGCTGTGGCCACGGCGTGCGGATCGATCCAATTCACGTGCGCAAAAGGACGGCCGCTCACGTGATGATCGATACTGATGAGGAAATGTTTTTCCAATCCTTCCAGGCGAGTGCGATGAATACTGTCGCATTCCAGTATGATCGCAGCCTCATACCCGCCACTGACCCGGTCTGCCTGCAGGACTTGGTCGGCGAACGGAAGCGAACGATAGATTCGTGGCACCCCATCGTGCAGCACCACATCGGCATGCTTCCCCATGCTGCGCAGCACCTGGCAACACGCCAGCGCCGAACCCACCGCATCGCCGTCGGGACGCGCATGCGAGGTGAGTACGAAGCGCTCGTGTTGTTCGATGTGTCGCAGTACGTCATCCAGCATGTGCTAGGCCTTTTTCCCGTCGCCGCGTTCTTTGCGGATGTTGCCCCGTTTCCTCGATCGTTGCAGTAACTCTTCGACTCGGGCCTTTGCCTCCTCCGCACGGTCGAGCCGGAAATACAGCTCCGGTGCGCGCCTGATGCGCAGCCGTTCCACTAATTCATGACGGATGTATTCCCGCGCTGCCTCCAGGCCCTCCAGGCTCTGATCCGCCTCGTTGTCATCCCCTTCAACATTGACCCAGACTTCCGCGGACCGCCCATCGTCAGCCACTTGCACAGCCGTCACGCTCACCAGGCCGATGCGCGGGTCCGCCAACTCACCTTCCACCAGTGTTTCGATCTCTTCGCGCAAAGCCTCGCCCACTCGCCCACGATGATGCTTTAGCGCCCGCTTCTCCACAGATGCACCTCAGGTAAAACGCATGAGAATATCAGAAAATCTGATGCAAATCTTGTTACCGACGTGGCGGTAGATGCGCCATAAAACGCCACAACTGTAAGTACATCGGCAGCAATGCGTTAGGAATGCAGAAAAGTGCAACGGAGGGTTCCGCAGCTAGTATCTACCCCTCTGACCACAGACCCACTCAGGAGATCGAAATCTGTTTACATCAGTTCCAGGTAAGAATCTGCGATCTCCGCCCCATGATTATTGGCAACGCGCGCGGCCGCGCGTTCAACGTTCTTCATCAATCCATCAAGATAATCGCGGGACAGCGAAATACTGACCACGCCAATGGTGGCGCGGTTCCACAATTCAGCTGCGTCGAGTTCAGCGACAGACACGTTAAAGCTGGTGCGTAGCCGGTCTTTCAAGCTGCGCACAACCTGCCGCCTGTCCTTTACCGATTGGGCAGCTTCGATATGAAGTTCGAGGGTAAGAAATGCGATCGGCATACAGTTCCGAGTACCCAGCCCTCAATTCTCAGCGGTTATACCGCGACTGGGAACCGAGAACCGGGAGCTGAGAACTTCTTTATGCGATCACTTCAGCGGCAATCCGCTGCGTCGCGAATGCCTCGATCACATCACGCGCCTTGATGTCGCCATAGTTCGCGATCGAGATGCCGCATTCCATGCCGTTTGTGACTTCCTTGGCATCATCTTTGAAGCGCCGCAGCGATCCAACTTTGCCTTTGAATACCACCACGTTGTCCCGCAGCAGGCGCACCTCGGAATCGCGCTTGATGTTGCCATCGATGACGCGGCAACCGGCGACCGTGCCCACCTTCGGAATGCGGAACGTTTCCAGCACTTCCGCTCGCCCCTGATAAGTTTCCTTGATCGTGGGCTCGAGCAGACCGCTCATGGCGCGCTTGATCTCATCCTGCAGTTCGTAAATGATCGAGTGCAGCCGGATGTCAACGCCTTCCTGCTCGGCCAGTTCCTGCGCCTTGCGTTCCGGGCGGACATTGAATCCGATGATGATGGCATTGGATGCAGATGCCAGCAGCACATCGGTTTCGGTAATCGCACCGACTCCGGACCGCAGCAGTTTCAGGCGGACCTTGTCGTTCGAGAGCTTCGACAAGAGATCGCTGAGCACTTCGACCGAACCCTGCACATCGCCCTTGAGGATGACGTTGAGTTCCTTCGTGCCGGCGGCCTTGATTTGCTCCGCCAAGCCTTCGAGCGATACCCGCGAACTCTTGGCCAGCGCCGCTTCTCGCGCCTTATGCTCGCGGTACTCAGAAATACCGCGCGCCTTATCGCGATCGGCAACCACCACAAACTGATCGCCAGCCTGCGGGAGCGCCTCTAGTCCGAGAATCTCCACCGGAGTCGAAGGAGGAGCAGACTCCAGAGCCGCGCCACGATCATCGAACATGGCTCGCACTTTGCCGAACACATTGCCCACGACAAAATTGTCGCCGGCACTGAGGGTGCCATTCTGTACCAGCACGGTCGCCACCGGTCCGCGTCCACGATCCAACTTGGCTTCGAGGACGACACCCGTAGCTGCGCGCTCCGGATTCGCCTTGAGTTCGGCCAGGTCCGCAACCAGGCAGATCATTTCCATCAGCAGATTGAGATTCGTCTTCTTCTTCGCCGAAACATCGACGAACACCGTCTTGCCGCCCCAATCTTCGGGGACGAGTCCGCGATCTCCCAACTGTTTCTTCACCCGGTCGGGCATGGCGTCCGGTTTATCGATCTTATTGACTGCGACGATGATCGGAACCTCGGCCGCGTGCGCGTGATCGATAGCTTCGACCGTCTGCGGCATGACTCCATCATCGGCGGCGACGACCAGCACGACAATATCGGTGGCCTTCGCGCCTCGCGAACGCATTCGGGTAAATGCTTCGTGGCCGGGCGTATCGAGGAACACAATCTCGCGGCCGTAGGCCGGAGACTCTTTGTCCGTGATGCGCACCTTGTAAGCGCCAATGTGCTGCGTAATACCGCCGGCTTCGCCTTCGGCGACGCTGGTAGAGCGAATCGAGTCGAGCAGTGTCGTCTTACCGTGGTCCACGTGGCCCATGATCGTAACCACCGGCGGACGCGGCACGGCTTCCGTCGTGCCTTCTTCTCCTCCAGCACCTGAGGCGGCATCGACGTCCTTCGCCGCCTGTTCTTCGAACGTGATCACGTTGGTATCGGCACCGAAGAAACGCGCTACTTC
The DNA here is from genome assembly GCA_003223595.1 of Acidobacteriota bacterium. Lineage (GTDB taxonomy): Bacteria > Acidobacteriota > Terriglobia > Terriglobales > Acidobacteriaceae > Sulfotelmatobacter. The sequence goes on along the minus strand of QHVR01000265.1, from coordinate 5,370 downwards.
GCTGGCCAGTTCGGCATCGAGACTCTGGTTGATGCTGGCGAACACACCCCGCGCCAGTAGCCGCGAAATTAGATCCTTCGCGCGAACGTCCAGCTTTTCGGCCAGGTCTTTTACGCTGATGCCTTCGGTGATCGTGATGTTACGCGTGATCGGCATCGGCTCGTTCGACACCACCATGCGTGGTGGCGGAACGTAGCCCTTCATCGGTCCTTCTTTTACCCCGCGCGGAACATAGCGCTGCCCTGGCCGTCGCGCTGGTCCACCCGGACGGCTACCCGGACGCGCCGGGCCCGGAGGTGGCAGGCCTGGACCAACGCCCAGCGGGCGCGGACCAGTCGACGCCGACCGCGTCGGATGCATCGGACGGCGCTCCCCAGGACGCAGCGGAGGCCGCGGCGCACCAACCCCGGCCGCACCTTGCGGACGCGGACGCTGGAAAATCGGCTGTCCTGGAACTGGACGCCCTGGAGCCGGGCGGCCTGCAATCGGACGCGCAGCCCCCGCCGACGCCTGTGGTGCAGGCGCAGCCGGACGCGGAGGCGGAGCTTTATAAACAGGACGCGGCCCAGTCTGCGGAACAATCATTCGCGGTGCCGGCGGTTGTGGAGCGCTGGGAGCCGGAGGGGCAGCCGGACGCGGCGCTGTCGTCTGAGGAGCCGCGGATGCAGCCGCCGATGGTGCAGCTGGAGCGGGCGGCGCAAGTACAGCTGCGGGCGGCGGTGCTGGCGTTGCCGCACGAGGCGGCGCCGCAGCTGGAGGCGCGGGCGCTGGCACAGTATGAACAGGTCTCTCCACTGGCACGGGGACCACGACCCGAGCGGCAGGCGCTGGCGGAGCCGGTGTAGCCGTAGGAGTAGGAGCAGCGGCTGGAGCAGGTGCAGCTGGCTTTGCAGCCGGAGCCACCGCAGGTTTCGCCGCGACTGGCGGCGCTGCTGGGCGAGCTGGCGGCGGGGCCGCGGCCGCTTCCTTCTTCTGCGTGATGGCCTTCAGCACATCTCCCGGACGAGAGATGTGAGACAAATCGATCTTGGTTTTGATTTCTTCTTCGCCGCGCAATGGACGGGCGTTGCGCGCAGACGACGATTGCGCTTCAGCCGAGCCGCGGATGTGGGCTCGCACTTTTTCTGCTTCGTGGTCCTCGATTGAACTGGAATGCGTCTTCTTCTCCGTCACTCCGACAAGCGGCAGCGCGTCGAGAATGGCCTTGCTCTTGACTTCCAGTTCTCTCGCGAGATCGTTGATTCGAACCTTACTCATCCGGCCTTTCGTTTCCCCGCCTTAGGTCTTCATTTCGACCTCACGGAGTCAGCTTTGTGCACCCGCACATTCTCGTACATGTATGCGCGTGCCATGGTTATTCGGTTGTTTCGGGAGCAGAACCTTGCGGCTCATGCTCTTTTTCTTCTGACGCAGCTTCAGCGCCCGCGGATTCACCAGGGGCCGTTGCGTCTTCTTCCGCCGCCGCTTCAACGGCAGCCTCTTCCGTGCCCGCTTCGACTTCCGCGGGAGCTTCCTCAGCGCCCGCTTCAAGTTCAGCAGGAGCTTCTTCTTCGGCCGCAACCACGCCTTCCTCAGAACCGCCCTCGAGGCTGGCAAAATAATTATTCACCGCTAGACTGATTTTTTCCACCGTCTTCGGCCCAATTCCTTCAATAGCTTCCAGCTGTTCCGGGGTCATATCCGCCAGCGCTTCGACGGTAGTAATGCCGGCGGCACTCAGCTTTTCCACCAGGCCTTCACCCAATCCCGGCACATTCTCCAGAGGAGTTGTCGCTTGCGGCGCCATGGCAGCCATCTGCAGCTCGACTTCCTGGCGCTTTTCTTCCTCGCTCTTGATATCGATCTTCCAGCCCAGCAACTTGGCCGCGAGGCGCACGTTCTGCCCCTTCTTGCCTATGGCCAGTGACAGTTGGCTGTCGTCAACCACAACCTCGAGATGCTTCTCCGCGCTATCCACGACCGTCACCCGACTGACTTTTGCGGGCTGTAGCGCTTTTTCCGCGAATGTCACCGCATCCTCGTGGAATTCGATAATGTCGATCTTCTCTCCACGCAATTCGCGGATGATCGACTGCACGCGCATCCCTTTCATCCCCACGCATGCACCCACCGCGTCCACGTCCTTGTCCTTGGACATGACTGCGATCTTGGTTCGCTCGCCGGCTTCGCGGGCAATGGCGCGAATGACGACGGTGCCATCGTAAATTTCTGGAACTTCCGTCTGGAAGAGGTGCTGCACCAACTCCGGCGCCGCACGCGAAACCACGACTCCTGGCCCCTTGGAGGCGCGCTCCACGCGAGCAATGACGACGCGAACCCGTTCGCCGACTGCAAACGACTCCAGGCGTGACTGCTCCTTGCGCGGCATGCGTGCTTCCGCCTTGCCGATATCGAAAATAACGTCTGGGCCTTCCACGCGCTTCACGGTCGCGTTGACGATCTCGCCCACGCGCCCGATGTACTCGTTGTAAACCGTATCGCGCTCGGCCTCGCGCACCTTCTGGAAGATCACCTGCTTCGCCAACTGCGCGGCGATGCGTCCCAGGATTCCTTCCGTCACCTTGGGAATCTGCAGCTCTCCGCCAACTTCGAGCGACGGATCGACCTTGCGCGCGTCTTCCACCGTGATCTGCAGGTTCGGATCTTCGACCTGCTCAGGGGTCTCGACGACGGTCTTCACCGCAAAGGCGTTGATCTTGCCAGTATCCTTATCCAGCTTCGCGCGCAGATTTTCCTGAGACTTGTAGTACTTGCGCGTAGCCATAACAATGGCGTCTTCCACCGCGCTGACCACAATCTGCGGATCAATTCCTTTTTCCCGGCTCAGTGCATCGATCGTGTTGTAGAGCTCGCTAGCCATAAGAAAAGATTTGGTAATTTTGTAATTGCGTAATTTTGTAATCTGAAACCGCAACAGCCGCTTTCAAATTACAAAATCGCTCAACGCCTTTTAAATTTCGGGCACCAAATTCGCCTTCTCCACATTGGCGAATTCAATCTCAATCTTCTGGCCGGCCGCCTCGCCCATCTTCTTACGAGACTTGTGGCTGGCCACGCTCAGGTCCAGCGTCAAGCGGCCGTCTTCCAACTTCTCCAGCCGTCCCTCAAAGTGACGATTGTTGTTCACCGGCTGGCGTGTCGTGAGTTTCACGCGGCTTCCGGTGAAGCGCGCGAAATCTGCTGCCTTCACCAGCTTCCGATCCAAACCGGGCGACGAAACTTCCAGCGTGTACGCGCCGGGCATTACGTCTTCCACGTCCAGGATGGTGCCAAACTCGCGGCTGAACTTCGCACAATCCTCGTGCGTCACTCCCGCCAGCGGATCAGTCCCGGCACCGGGCTTATCCAGAAAGACCCGCAGCATGCGTGCTTTCCCTCCGCCCAGGAACTCGACATCTACAATCTCGAGCCCGCTCGAGGCGGCCACCCGGTCCGCAATTTCCCGCACACGTTCAACGTCAAGCGCCATGAATCCAATAACTTACTGGCGGATGGCAGTCACACCGAAGGACCCGCAACGAAAAAGTGGGCTTGCGCCCACTGGTGTGCTTCGCCAAAAGCCGGTACACAGCAGTTCTCAGTCTCTTAATATACGCCCGTCCGAGGGGAAAAGACAAACTGCGGAAAGGGTCTTTTCTGGTGCGAACGGTGCGGGAGACATGGCATATCACGCAGAGAGGAAAGGTCCTCCATGAGATGGCCGGTCGGAGTCAAGCGTGTTAAGGAGCCGAGCTGCGAACTGTCTCCCATGAATTTTTACACGAGCGCGCGAAGCTAAGCGGCTGACCGGATTTCAGGCCGGGTCAAGTCTTTCTTACCCATGATGGAGATCGCCAGTGGAACCGTCGTAAACACTCCTACGACCGTCAGAGCTAATCCCGCCGCTTTCATAGCGTCCTTGCTAAGTCGCCTTGAAATCAACATGCCTATGCCGACGCCAAGTGCGACACGCGTTCCGGTCCAAAGAATCAGTTCAGGCAAACTAATGTTCTTTTCGATCATGGCTCCTCCGTCGTAAGGATGAAAATTTGGCGTTTGGATGCGGGCACATAATCTCGGGATGGCTACGTAAATACTGGTCCCGGCTGTTCTATCAATGATGGCAAAGGCTGCTTTCAGCAGCTATCAGATAGGTGCCAACGCGGAGCGGCGCTACGAGCCATCACCTTTCGTTTTGCCAGAGGATTTGAACATTTCTAACATCGTTATTGGAAATCTCTCATGGGGAAATGCACGAGCGATCCGCCAACCGTGTCGGCGATAGAACTCGATCGCCGCTGCATTCGATTGAACGACGCGAAGATGCAGTGTTTCATAGCCGCGAGCGATCATTTCAGCCTCCGCTTGCGCGAGCAGACGCTCGCCTATCCCTTTTCCACGGCTTTCGCGAAGCACCCATAAATCATCCAGCCATTCTCCGCTTGTCCGAACCACTCCAATGATTTTCGCGTCCCACACCGCGACCCAAAAGGAATGCCAGTTCTCCTCATCGGCTGGAAGCGGAGGAGGTGCCCAAAGGCCACCGTAAATCTCATCCACTACTGTTTGGACCAACGCCCGAACGGTATCGTGTTCCTCGGGCAGTGGTCGTCTTATGAGCACGTCCATGATCTACTCACCAACGTCTCCCTGTTCCATTTGCCTCAATCCCTCCGCCTCTCTAGAATAAAGGTTTACCCACGCTCCCGTGGATTCCCGAGAAATTTATGATTCATTTTCCCGTTCCTGAGGCTCTCACTTTTGACGACGTCCTTCTCTTGCCCGCCCGCTCCGACGTCGTTCCTGCGACGGCCAGCACGCAGACGCAGCTTACGCGCGAGATCAGCCTGAACATTCCCATCGTGAGCGCCGCGATGGACACCGTGACCCAATCGCATATGGCGATCGCGCTGGCGCAGCAGGGCGGGATTGGCATCGTCCATCGCAACCTCACCATCGATCAGCAGGCCAACGAAGTGGACAAGGTGAAGCGCTCGGAAAGCGGCATGATCGTCGACCCGGTCACCATGCATGCCACCGACAAGGTTAGCGATGCGCTTGAGGTCATGCGCAAATACAAGATTTCCGGAGTCCCCATTACGGACAATGGCAAGCTGGTCGGCATACTCACCAACCGGGACCTGCGCTTTGAAACCCGCTTCGACATTCCCATCGACAAGGTGATGACCAAGAAGAATCTCATCACCGTTCCCGTAGGAACCACGCTCGAAGAAGCGGAAAAAATTCTTCACCAGCACCGCGTGGAAAAACTTCTGGTGGTCGATGACAAGTACACCCTCAAGGGCCTGATCACGGTCAAAGACATCCAGAAAAAACTGAAATATCCCAATGCAGCTAAAGATTCTCAAGGCCGTCTGCGCGTAGGTGCTG
>QHVR01000264.1 GCA_003223595.1 Acidobacteriota bacterium | reverse complement strand
GCTCCAGCGCCTGTGCAGGCTCATTCACGTCCAGCAACATCTCGCCTAATAACTCGCGCGCCGGGGCCAGCGGGCCAGGCGTCACCGCGCTTTTCTCGGTCCCATCTTCCAGTTGCGCCGCCGACTTCATCTGCCGCAACGCTTCCTCTTTTTGGCCATCTGCCAGCGCGGCCCATGCTCGAACCCCTAGCTCTTGAATTTGAACCTGCAGAGCCCAATAGTTTTCGCCGTCATTCGAGAGTCGCTCTCGAATTTTCCCGAGCGCTGCCGCTGAATCGTTCGCTGCCGTGGCGTGACCCAATCGTGCAGCGCCCAATCCGCGCGCAAACCACGTCATTGCGTCGGTGTGAGGAAATGGTGTCTCACGCACCGCAAGTTGCGCGGCTTGCTTCCAGTCCTTACGTTCCAGTGCGTAGCGTGCCGGGATCGCCGCCAGCGCAAAGTATCCAGCCGCTGGGCCCGCGGCACCGCTCAGCACCACCTTCGGATCGAAGCGAGATGTGATCTCCGGCAGGGAATCCACAATCTGCCGCGCCGCCTGGTCTTGCCCAGTTTGCAAGTAGGCATAGATTTCATAGTCGGTGGCGTGCAACTCTTCTGCTGTCTGAGCGTCCCGCCGCGCCGCCGCTGCCGCTGCGATATTTGTGTCGATGGACTCTTGCCAGTAGCCTGTGCGGGTGAAGGTATGCGATGGCATGTGCAGCGCATGGGGCGCATCCGGCGCAATTTCCGCGTAACGTCTAGCCGCCACCAGCGCCCGTCCCGCCAGCGCGGGCACGTCGTACGTGTGGATGATGTAATGCGCCAGCCCTGGATGCTCCGGTTCTTGCTCGAACAGCTTCTCGAGAATCGCTCCCGCCTTGAGCCGCCCCGCGTAGGTCTTGTCCGCGGGATCTTCCGAAGCCGTGATCGCGAGTGCATAGAAGATCTGCGCCTCGTGGTCTTCCGGATATTTTGCCGCGACCTCGTGCATGGCGTCGCGATAAGCGATCAGGCGCGTTCGCTGCTGCGTGTTCTCGTAATCGCTATACAACTTTCCGACGGCTGCGAGGTACGCGCGTTCGCGCTCCGTTTTTGCACCCGCAGTCTTGCCGCGTTCCGCGCTCTCCCGCCCTGCCTGTAGCTGGCTCTTGTCCTTGGCTCCCGGCGCGACAGGATTGCTCCAATCGCTCAGTGCGATTCCCCAGTACGCGATGCCGCATGTCGAATCCTTGCCCAGCACCGCGTTGAATCCTTCAATGGCACGATTGAACTGGAACGAATGCAGCAACGCGACCCCCCGGTCGAATTCCGTCTGCGCCCCTTCATTGCACGAGGTGGCGAAGTGCACCGCTCCCAATCTATCGCCGCTGCCATGCTGATGCTCCTGCGCCATGGCGCTCGACGCCAGTAAGATCAGCAGAACCGAGAACTTGAGTCCGACCATTTCGCTCCTCGAGAACTCAGGGTTACAGATGTGATTCACGATTTCCAGGAGACTTGCTCCCGCAGTCAGTAGATTTGAAGTTCAAACCCAATGCTACCGTGCAGGCCGATCAAGCGATTCTTATGGAGCAGCCTCGGCTCCTAGCTTATTCCTTCAGTGCACTCCAACGCTGCACGCATCGAATTGGTCTTAGTTCAACTCGAGGCGAAGCGCTTCCGCATGTTCGGTGCGAGACTGGTGGAATCCGGCATGAGCCGGAGCGCATCTTCTACCAGAGAAGGAAGGAATGTTATGGCACGCGTATTTATCACTGGATCATCCGATGGCCTTGGCCGCGGGGCGGCACAATTGCTGGTCGAGCAGGGGCACAGTGTCGTATTGCATGCGCGCAATGAGCAGCGCGCGCGAGAAGCGATGGCAGCCGTACCTGGAGCGGAGACCGCCGTTGTTGGCGATCTGTCGAGCATCGCGCAAACGCGTAGCGTGGCGGAGCAGGTGAATAAGCTCGGCTCCCTTGACGCCGTCATTCACAATGCCGGCGTGGGATACCGAGAGCCTCGACGAGACGACACCGAGGACGGCCTGCCGCATGTTTTTGCTGTGAATACGCTGGCTCCCTACATTCTGACGGCACTCATTCACAAGCCGCAGCGGCTCGTGTACTTGAGTTCCGGTCTGCACCAGAGCGGCGACGCAAGCCTGAAAGATCTGGCGTGGAAAGAGCGTTCGTGGCGCGGACAACAGGCATACTCCGACACCAAGCTGCACGACGTGATTCTGGCATTTGCAATCGCGCGGCTCTGGCCTGATGTCTTTTCCAATGCTCTCGAGCCCGGATGGGTCCCGACGAAAATGGGTGGAGCGGGCGCTACGGACGATCTCCAGCAGGGATACGAGACCCAGGCATGGCTTGCCGTCAGCGAGGACACGGGCGCTAAGGTGACGGGCGAATACTTCTTTCACATGCGGACTCGCAAGCCGAATCCGGCGGCGCGGGATCAGCGAAAGCAAGACATGTTGCTGGAAGCTTGCGAACGTTTTTCGGGAGTGAAACTGGCTGGCTCGTGAAAAGCGGGTGGTCCGGGAAAGAAGCAAAACCTACCCCGGACCAATGGGTCCGGCGCTACGTGCTCCTCTTGAAGATAAAAAAACTGGCACCCATTGGATGGGTGCCAGTTTTATTTCTCAGGAATTAGTGATGCTTATTCTCGCCCTTCTGATCCTGCTTTGCCGGGGGCGCCTCACGTTGTGCCTGCGGACGATCTGGCGGAGCGGGCCGGGCATCAGGACGCGATTGTGGACGATCCTGCGGAGCCGGCCGAGCTTCGCGTTGCGGCTGCGGCCGTTCCTGCGGGGCGGGCCGATTGTCGGGCCGTGCTTGCGGACGTTCCGCTGGCGGAGAAGCTTGCCGCGGAGCCGGTTCGGTTCTCGGCTGCTCCGAAGGTCGCTCGTTGCGCGCAGGCGGCCCGGGCCGGTTGTCCGGACGATTCACATCAGGCCTTCCGACGTTAGGTTGGCTCTGCGCGGGCATCGGCACATTGGGCCGCGGCTGATTTGGGTCGGGCCGATTGTCTGGCCGAGCTGATGGGGGCCGATCCTCGCGGGCCGCAGGCGGAGTGGGGCGCGCCGATTCCGGACGGTTGTTCGGAGCGGAGGGGTTTGCGTCGGGCCGATTGGGCTGCGCTGATGGCGGGCGATCATTGCGCGCCGGCGGTCCATTCGGTTCCGGTCGAGCGTTCGACGTCGGCTGGTTCGGCATTGGACGATTCGGCTGAGCCGACGGTGGACGATCATTGCGTGCCGGCGGACCACCGGGCTCAGGGCGTGCGTTCGACGGCTGATTCGGCTCAGGGCGATTCGGCTGTGCCGATGGACGATCATTGCGCGCCGGCGGACCACCCGGTTCAGGGCGAGCGTTCGGTGCTGGCTGATTCGGTTGGGGCCGGTTATTCGGAAAATTGTTTCCAGGCCGATTGTTAGCGCCGGGCTGATTTGCCGGTGGCGGATTCCCGCCGGGGCGCCCGTTTGCCGGTTGTCCGGCTCGAGCTGGTGCCGGGGTTGGCTGCGCGGGTCTGGCTGGAGGAGCAACCCTCACATGCGACTCTGGAGCATTCGCCGGACGCAGTTTCGCGAGTTCCTGGCGAGGTACGGCCATTCCAGGGTGTTGCGCCAGCAGTTTCTCGCGCGACGCAAATGAGGGCGGAGGCGGAGGCGGCGCTGTCTTGGCAATTACCTGACGGCTGGCCACCGCTTGCGGCGGCGCGGCAACGCGCCCGGCTGTATTCGCGTGTGCTCCCAAAACGGAAGCGCGTGCGGGCGGCACGGCGGCTCTCGCCGTCACCGGCATCGCCCTGAGCTGCTGCTGGTTTACCCGGAGGGCAGATTGGGCGACTGGCTGAGCACTAGCAAAGCTGTGCTGCGGAACCGCCATCACGGCGCCATTCACGTTGCGGTTCACGTATCGCGCGTTGTTGATGGTCGTTACATTGTTATTGTTGTTGATGATGGTAGTGTTGTAAACGTTCGTGACCGTGGTCTGATTAACGTTCGTGTTGCTGATGTTGACACGGTTGACGTACGCGGGACTCACGCGATACGACGGAACATAAACTTCACGCGGACCGAGCGGGAACCAGCCGACCGTAGAGCCAGCGGCCATGCCGCCGCCCACAAACACAACCAGAGCGGGCGCATAGACGGGACGCACTTCGCGCGGGCCCGGGATCCAGCCCCAGCGGTCGCGGACATAGGCCCAGCGGCCGTAGTGGAACGGGGCATATCCCCAAGGATTGTCGTCAACCCACGTCCAGCCCCAAGGATCAATCCACGCCCAGTGCCCGGTATGGTACGGAGCCCAGCCGGCATCCACGCGCGGGAACCACGCGGTACCGTAATCTGGAGTTTCTCGCCAATCTCCGTACTCATCAAGATCTTGAAAGCCGACTACACGGCGATCGCAGTAGCGAGCCGAGGGCGAATCCTGATAGCGGCGCTCACGGCGGTCGGCCCAATCATCGAAATCATCGGGACGCCCAATCTGATCCACTTCTGCGTTCAGCGAATCGGTGCCGGTGAAGGTAAATCGCTGACCGGCATGCACGGTATAGCTCTGACCATTGCCTGTGGATTCGCCTTCTCCCTCGTGAACCGTTACCACGGTGGAGTCTCCGTTTTCGGAAGCGTCCACACGGTAACGGCCGGGGCGGGCGATGGTGAAGGCCTGGTTGGCGGTATCAATTTCGAACACGTTGTCACGTTCGAGGTCCCACACGCGCACGTTCATGCTTCCAGAGCTGAGCTGGATTTGAACGGTGCGGTCATCGAGATTGAGAAAAGTGATGCCGGTGTTAGCGGCAAGATTGATCGTGGACGAGCCCAGCTGGATTTCCGCGCGCGAATCGCGGTCGGCCCATAACTTATCTCCGGTTGTCATGGGACGGTTCGGAGCAGCCTCAACCCACTCGTTCTCTCCGGCCGGCTGGAATGATACCGACCCTTGCATGTAGCCGAGACGGGCCACGCGTCCGGGAGGATCATCCTGATCCTGGGCTGCCGCTGAAATTTGAAATGCCGCCGCCATACACAGAACGGCAAGGACTGCCAAGAAAGCACGGAGACGCCGTTCCCGAGCTGAGGGTCTCGCTGCCACGTTGTTACACATGTGCTTGAACCTTTCTGGGCGTAGCCTTCGCGCCCGAGCACGCCATACCTGTAAAAACACGCGACTGAGAAGAAGTTGCTGGGGTCTTCTGCCCCTCAGGACCAAGCCGCCTGATAATAGATGCTCCCCGTAAATCTATAACTTATAAGGTGATTCGCGTAGGCACGGGGGGACAGTGAACTTCCGAGAAAGAGCATTACCGCGGGGTACCCCACAGGAGCACAGAGGGATTGCTGTGTTCGGGCGGAGAGATTTTCGTGAACAGCCATTCACGCAGGTTGTCGTATCGGCCTAAGCCTGAACAGCCGGGCTTCGCCCCGGCCTGGACAGCCTGAGAGGCTGTTCCTACATGGTCCATTCTTCCCGGGCACGGAAGCGTCTTCCCTTCACTGCTACAATGCCGTGTTTCATCGATAGTTACGCGCGGGGTCGAACTTCAACGGGTGCAACAGCGTACTGTCCCATAGGGTCTGAGGCGGTCTCAGACGTTCAGGCCCAGTCTCAGTGAAGCGATTTCCGGGGAGTGCAAGTGGAAGACGTCCAGGTCGTTGCGATGCTGGTTCGGCGATGTATTGCCGGCGATGCCGCTGCCTGGGAGGAAATCGTGCAAACCTATAATCGGCGCATCTACAACCTCTGTTACCGCTTCGCCGGATCCGCCGACGATGCGCAAGACCTCACCCAGGAG
>QHVR01000791.1 GCA_003223595.1 Acidobacteriota bacterium | reverse complement strand
CGAGAATTTCGAGGTACGTTTTATCGGGGAAGCAAACGAGCGCGAGCGCGGTGAGCGGCTTGCCTCCCATCGCGTAGACATCGCTTAGCGAGTTGGTAGCGGCGATCTGGCCGAAGGTGTAGGGATCGTCCACGATCGGGGTGAAGAAGTCTACTGTTTGCACCAGCGCCTGGTCGGGAGCGATTTGATACACGCCGGCGTCGTCGGCATGATCGAAGCCGACCAGAACGTTGGGGTCATGTTGCCGGGCTAATTTCCCAAGCACTTTGTCCAGCACCGCTGGACTCAGCTTGGACGCTCAACCCGCGGCTTTGACCGACTCCGTGAGGCGGAATGGCTTTACTTCGGGCACGAGGTCAATTGTAGACCCGAGCACTGGATTCACCACAGAGGACACAGAGGGGCACAGAGGAAACCTACTTCACGGTCACGTCTGTGATCGTGATGTCCGGGTATTGATGGTTCCACTGCGCGGAGATGCTGTCGAAGGTGAGCCGGAAGTATTCACTTTTACCCGGAGCTAAAGGGGCTGCGTTCAGGTCGACCGGTTCTTCATAGGCTCCATTATTTCTGACGATGCGCAGCGGGAGATCTTCGCGCTGCGCGACCTGTCCCATGGAATCTTCGAAATTGACCTCGACCATCACGCGCGTGACGGACTTGTCACCGGTGTTGGTGATGGTGCCATCGATGTAGCTGACGGTGGCTCCGATGAAGTTTTCGGCGGCGCTCATCTTGAAATCGGACAACTTCAGCTTCGCGATGTAGGGAGATGGAGTCTTGACCTGGCGAGGCGGCTCGCGGAGCAGGACGGCGGCGGCCAGAGCGCCTCCGATGACCAGTGTGACCGCGACCGCGATGATGATGCGGCTGTTGTCGCGTTCTTCCGTGGCCGTGGGCTTGTCGAGGAGATCCATTGAGGTGATTGTAGGCGGTTGGATTTTGAATGTCGATTCGGCGAGGCGGGGCTTCAAGGGTGGGATCCAAACCGGCGTTGGATTCCCACTTCTCGCAAGTGCGGCGAGAAGTGGGGCACCCCTGATTGATTCAGCTACTTCCACATCAATTATGCGTCTCGGGTTGCGAGGAGTTTGGCGGCGGTGTTTTGGTAGACCTGCTGCAGGATCTCATCGCCCAGTCCCAGGCCGTAGAGCGGCCAGTGATAGGAGAACTGTTCGGGTTCGTAGAAGTGCTCGTCCTGGGATTCGAGAATGCGGAACGTGACCTGGTACATCTGCTGGTCGAATCCCATGTCGGTGCCGTAGACGAGGCGATGCGCGTTCTTGGAATAGAACTCGGCGGCGAAGCGGGGAATGGGCGCAGTCTCCGCGTAACGGGCAGCGATGTCGGCGTAGATGTTGGGATTGCGTTCGAAGACTTCGGCGAGATGATTGAGATCGTAATC